>NZ_CAURKP010000240.1:0-6571 GCF_963525155.1 uncultured Rhodococcus sp. | reverse complement strand
AAGCGGTCCCATCGCTTGCGGCGCGGAAGAGGATTCCGGGCCTTCAGCCGAGACATAGGTGGTGGGCCTGCCGGCGAAGTACCGCACGTACTGGCCGAGACTGTGCAGGTAGAAGTCGGTGTGCTTGCTCGCGCCGTCGTACTGGTTGTCCCAGTCCTCGGCAAACACTCCGGCGTGGACGTAGCGGACAACGGCGGTGCTCTCGTCGCGGGCCTCGACGACGTATTCGAGGTTGTTGAACCAGCCGTCGGGGCCTTGCATGTGGATGGCGAGTTCGCGGGGCGGCTCCCACGTGGCGATGATCGGGCTGTCCGGGCGGCTGCCGTCGGCCGGGATCTCGAGAGGGGAGGGGAACATCCATCCGGCCGTTTCGGCCGAGATGGCGGCCCAGATCTGCTCGGGGGTTCCTGGGACGACCACCTCGCGGCGGATTTCGAATTTCTCGGACATTGCTACTTCTCCGTTTCGGGCGCGTCGATCGCTTGGGTTGTGATGGTTTGGGGTGTGGTGAGGCTGGGATGCAAGGCGACAACGAGGCGGTGTTTGCGTCCGCCTTCGGAATTGCCGTCGTGATACTTGGCGACGAGTGAGTTGATCGACTCGCCGAGTTCGCCGGCGAAGGCGGCACGGTCGGCCGCCGTGGCAAAGGTGATGTCGCTGTCGATGGCAAAGGACGCCAACGGTTTTCCGGCCGCAGCTGCGCCGGCGATCAGTTCGCCGACCTCTCGGACGATCCGCGCCGCGAGAGTGACGAGCCAGCGCGCCGAGAGTTGATCCGGGAACCGGCCCGGGTCCGGCGCGAGCGCCGACATTGCAGCGGGGGAGATGACGTACGACGCGGCACTGGCCTGCATGATTCGCTCGGTCATGTTGCCTCGCTTGCGTTCCTCGACGAGCTCGACAAGTCCGTGGTCTTCGAGAGTGCGCAGGTGGTAGTTCACCTTCTGGCGTGTCAGCCCGATCCGGGGCGCCAGCGAGGATGCCGATCCCGGCACCGCCAATTCGGCCAGAATCCGTTGCCGAATCGGATCGAGCGACGCCTCGGCAGCTCCGGGGCGATCGATGACTGCTACGTCCAACATGAGAAAACCATCCCACCGACAACTAAATCTGTCAAGACAGAAAAAATTGTCGGTGGGATGGTTTCGGAGATTCGCTATCGCTTGAGGTCGGGCGGGTTGTTCAGATCCCGCGCCGAGTACGTGTCACACGACGAAATCTGGCCGGTCTGGTATCCGGTCATGAACCACGCCTGACGCTGTGCGGAGGAGCCGTGTGTCCAACCTTCAGGGTTGACCCGACCGGTCGTGGACTTTTGGATACGGTCGTCGCCCACCGACGAGGCGGCGGACAACGCGTCGCGAATGTCGTCTTTTGACAAGGGCTTCAGGAACGGTTGACCGGTCGCCTGATCGGGAATCGTGTCCGCAAAATGTGCCCAGACGCCTGCGTAGCAATCGGCCTGGAGTTCGGTGCGAACCGCACCCGACTGCTCACCCTGCGGGTCGGCCTGCGCGCGGCCGATGTCGCCGAGCTGATTCTGGATGTGATGTCCGAACTCGTGCGCGACCACGTACTCCTGTGCGAGCGGTCCGGCGCTGGAACCGAAACGGTCGACGAGTAGTTGGAAGAAACTCGTGTCGAAGTACGCAGTCTGGTCGGCCGGGCAGTAGAACGGACCGACGTCACTAGACGCCTGGCCGCAACCGGTGTTGACCGAACCGCTGAACAGAATGACTTCGGGTCGCACGTACGCCGTGCCGGTCTGCTTGACCAACTGCTGTTCCCAAACGTCGTCGAGGCTTCCGACGGTCAGTGTGACGCGGCAGTTCACATCGGCGTTTGCCTGAGCACCGGTGCACTCGTCGACCGACGACAGTCCGGTCGACGAACTCGAAGTCTCGGTAGACGTACCCAGGAGTGAGCCGGGGTCACCGCCGAACAACAGCGCCAGGATCAGAACGATAATGCCGCCCGCGCCACCGCCGATCGCGATTTTGCCGCCGCGGCCACCGCCACCCCCGCCGCCTTGAACCTGAACGCGTCCCGCTTCGCCGCGGGCCCCCTCGTTGAAGGTCATCTATGTCCGCTTTCTGCTGTCGTGAACAAGTGCTTGCCGTCACTTCTGGAGATAGCTTCGCATGCGATGCGGGTCCGCGTTTCCGCTCTGTGCAGTTCGCTCCGTAGGATCGCAGGCAAAGTAGTCGGTCGTCGGTTATTGGAAGTAGTTCGAAAGGAATCCCGTGCTGCGCACACATCTCGCCGGTTCATTGCGACCCGAGCAGGCAGAGCAGACCGTAACGCTCACCGGTTGGGTAGCCAGGCGTCGT
This sequence comes from uncultured Rhodococcus sp., assembly GCF_963525155.1. Classification (NCBI taxonomy): domain Bacteria; kingdom Bacillati; phylum Actinomycetota; class Actinomycetes; order Mycobacteriales; family Nocardiaceae; genus Rhodococcus; species uncultured Rhodococcus sp. The sequence continues at coordinate 4,241 of NZ_CAURKP010000240.1, read as the reverse complement.
GATCACGGCGGAGTGATCTTCATCGATCTCCGTGATGCATCCGGAGTTGCGCAGGTAGTTTTCCGGGCAGGTGACGTGGCCGAGCAGGCGCACCGTCTGCGCGCGGAATACTGCGTTCGCGTGACCGGAACGGTCGAGGTTCGCCCCGAGGGCAACCAGAACTTCGAGATCCCCACCGGAGCGATCGAGGTCAACGCCACAGAACTCGAGGTTCTCAACGAAAGCGCACCGCTGCCGTTCCAGCTCGACGATCAGGTCGGCGAAGAAGCGCGCCTCAAGTACCGCTACCTCGACCTGCGTCGTGAAGGCCCCGGCTCCGCAATTCGCTTGCGCTCCAAGGTAAGTGCTGCAGCGCGCGGCGTTCTCGCGCATCACGAGTTCGTCGAGGTCGAAACTCCGACGCTCACGCGTTCGACGCCAGAGGGTGCCCGTGACTTCCTCGTACCGTCACGCCTGCAGCCAGGTAGCTTCTACGCACTGCCGCAGAGCCCGCAGCTGTTCAAGCAGCTACTCATGGTCGGCGGCATCGAGCGCTACTACCAGATCGCGCGTTGCTACCGCGACGAGGATTTCCGCGCCGATCGTCAGCCCGAGTTCACTCAGCTCGACATCGAGATGGCTTTCGTCAACCAGGACGACATCATCCTGCTTGCCGAGGAAATTCTCACGGCGCTCTGGAAGCTCGTCGGCCACGAGATCAAGACGCCGATCGACCGCATGACCTACACCGAGGCAATGCGTCGTTACGGCAGCGACAAGCCGGACCTGCGTTTCGGTATCGAACTCGTTGAGTGCGCGGAGTTCTTCAAGGACACGACCTTCCGCGTCTTCCAAGCCGAATACGTTGGCGCCGTCGTGATGCCCGGTGGTGCAAGCCAGCCGCGCAAGCAGCTCGATGCCTGGCAAGAGTGGGCGAAGCAGCGCGGCTCCAAGGGCCTGGCGTACGTGTTGGTCGGTGAAGACGGCACTCTCGGTGGTCCCGTTGCCAAGAACCTGACCGACGCCGAGCGCGAGGGCCTGGCGGCTCACGTCGTAGCCCAGCCGGGTGACTGCATCTTCTTCGGAGCGGGCGCGACGAAGTCGACGCGCGCTCTCCTCGGCGCTGCCCGTGGTGAGATCGCCCGCAAGAAGGACCTCATCGATCCTGACGCGTGGGCGTTCGTGTGGATCGTCGACGCTCCGATGTTCGAGCCGACCGCCGACGCCACTGCATCCGGTGACGTCGCTCTCGGCCACTCCGCGTGGACCGCCGTGCACCACGCGTTCACGTCGCCGAAGCCGGAGTTCTTCGACACGTTCGACACCGATCCGGATTCCGCTCTCGCCTACGCCTACGACATCGTCTGCAACGGCAACGAGATCGGCGGCGGCAGTATTCGTATCCACCGCAAGGACATTCAGGAACGAGTGTTCAAGGTGATGGGTATCTCCGAGGAAGAGGCGCAGGAGCAGTTCGGCTTCCTCCTCGACGCCTTCGCCTTCGGTGCGCCGCCGCACGGCGGAATCGCATTCGGCTGGGACCGCATCACCGCGCTCCTCGCCGGCATGGATTCCATCCGTGAGGTCATCGCGTTCCCGAAATCCGGCGGCGGCGTCGACCCGCTGACGGATGCTCCGGCACCGATCTCGGCTCAGCAGCGCAAGGAATCGGGTATCGACGCGAAGCCCGAGAAGAAGTCAGAGGACAAGAAGTCCGAAGGCGACACCGGCGAAGCCAAGTAGAGCCGACACCGGATCGCCATGCTGCATTTGCGGGTGATCTGCCCGACCGAGCGCACCGAGCAAGTTCTCGGTGCGCTCGCGTCGCAGCGGGGCGCGACACACATCGTCGTGATGCGCGATGTCGCGGTTCATCCTGCCGGCGACATGGTGGAGGCCGACGTCGCACGTGAGGCGGCAAACGACGTCGTAGATGCCTTGAACGAACTCGGCGTCGCCGAGGACGGCGGAATGACGCTCGTACCGGTCGAGACGGTGTTGTCGGCGGCGGCGCGCAAAGCCGAGCGTGACGTGCCTGGTGATCCCGCGGATTCCGTCGTGTGGGAGGAATTGCTGTCCCGCACTCGCGAAGAGTCGACTCTCAACGGATTGTTCGTCGCGTTCCTGACCATTGCGTGTCTGCTGGCCGCGATCGGCGTCGTCACCGACTCTCAGATCACGATCGTCGGCGCCATGGTCGTCGGTCCGGAGTTCGGTCCGCTGGCTGCTTTGGCAGTCGCACTCGTACGGCGGGATCGACGGTTGCGTCGACGTTCGATTCTCGCGCTTGCCGTCGGATTCCCCATCGCGATGGGCGTGACGCTTGCCGCAACGTTCGTGGTGAAGTTCTTCGGATGGATGGACGTCGTCAGTCTCGAGTCACTCCACGAGGTCGATTTCGTATACAAGGTCGGGCCCATTTCGTTTGTCGTCGCGCTTCTTGCCGGTGCGGCTGGGATGCTGGCACTCGTCTCGTCGAAGTCCGCTGCCTTGGTCGGGGTGTTCATCTCTGTCACCACGGTTCCGGCCGCCGGTTTCGCGGTGGTTGCGGCAGCAAACGGAGAATGGCGGATCGCCGGGTTGTCGTCTCTGCAACTGGCTGTCAACCTGCTCGGGATCGTCACTGCCTGCGTGCTCGTTCTCTGGGTCAGAACCCGGGCCGACGAGGAATTCGAAGCAGCGTTGAAAGGCATTTCTCGATTTGTCGACGAGGACAAGACTCCATGACGTCGCCGGTTCGGAGTTCTGCTCACCGACAGCAAAATTCTCGAGAGAACTGTGTGCCGGTGTGGCGATTAGGGTCTTTTGTCATCGCCGCAGGTAGACGGCAATTTCTGTTGCTGTGAGGCCTTGAAGTCTCCGCTGCGAGCGGATGAGCTGGGCATGATCGGAGTCACTAACGGGTAAGTTGGTCGGTGATGACCGCATTACTGGCAGACCCCGTTTCCGAAGTCGTCGCAGCTGCTGAGCAGTTGCTGACACGCCGCACAGGGGCACCCGTAACCCTGGTGGATCCCGTAGATCTCGGGGGGAGTGGCCGCACCGTCGTGCTGCGCGTTCGTGTCGCCGAGAACCCGTTCTCCCTGCCCCGAACGTTGGTGATCAAGCAGGTCCGCGACAACTTCCAGGGAGCTACCAAAACAGCGATTGCGCTCCCGGCCGCGTCTGAAGGTGACTTCGACGTCGAGACCGCATTCCTTCGTGAAGCGGTGTCGTATCAGTTCGCCAACGCGCTCGCCAAGGACGCACGCCCCGGCGCCGAACTGTTGGCGTCCGACCTCGATGCTCGCCTCCTGATCCTGAGTGATCTCGGCGACGCCACCGCAATCAGCGTCCGCCTCGAAGACTCCGACCCGGACACCGTCACTCACACGTTGATGGCCATGGCGCAGGCAATGGGACGCATGCACGCCGCGACCGTCGGCCGTGAGGACGACTTCACCGCGCTTCTGCGTCGAGCCGAGGTTGCGCATTGTTCCGACGAAGTGGCGGATCAGGTGGGACGTGCCGTGGCCAGTGTTCCCGCGATGCTGGTGGAAAGTCTCGGCATCGATGTGAGTTCGGACATTCTCGAGCAGGTTCAGCATGCGCAGACACTGTTCAGCGGTGGCCGGTTCCGTGCCTTCAGTCCGTCGGACCTGTGCCCAGACAACATCATCGTCAACGACGACGGCGTGCAGTTCCTCGACTACGAGTGGGGTGGCTACCGCGATGCCCTCCTCGACATCACCTACGCGTTGGTGTCTTTCCCCGGTTGCCTGTGCAACATCGACCTGACCGAAGAGCGGGCGTCGGCGATGGTCGATGCCTGGCGGGCCGAGGTCGTGGGGATGTGGCCCGCCCTGGCCGACGAGGCCGAATTGGGGCGCCGGATCGTCGAGGCCCAACTCATCTGGGTCTGGCTCAGTACCTATCTGTACCTGCCCGAGGATCATTCGCGTATCGCCGCCGTCCGCGAACATTATCTCTCGATTCCACGCGCCGACGCACTGGTCGGACGCTGGGCCAGGCTCGCACGCTCGGCTCAGCTCGCCGGCAACGACGCCGTCGAGGCACACGCCCGCGACGTCGTGGCGGCGCTGCGGACCGAGTTCAGCTGAGGCCCTGACCGATCACACACAGAAGGGCGCCCGTGCACGAAGCACGAGCGCCCGTTCTCGGTCGAGTCCGCTCAGTTGTCGGAGACCAGATCGTTCTCGGACAGGTCCGGCGCCGCGAGCGCCGGCGCCAGATCGGGATGCCGGAACGTCGAAGTCACCTGG
>NZ_CAURKP010000239.1:0-6620 GCF_963525155.1 uncultured Rhodococcus sp. | reverse complement strand
CGACACCGGCGGGCAACTGGGCCGGAAGCTCGGATGCGGGAGCGTAGGCGAACACCGATCTCAGAGAGGGAATCCGGGATCTGATTGCAGCGATCTCCGTAGCAGGGAGTCTGTCACCAAAACTGGGTACGGTGACAAATGCTGCAAACGCCGCCTGGTTTGCCATTCCTTCCACTTCACGTTCGCGGTACTGCATGGGCAATGGCGAGACCACGATCCCCAGAGACCACGCTGCAAGGTAGACCTCGACCAATTCGACGGTATTGGGCATCTGCACGCCCAGAACATCTCCCCGGCCCAAACCCACCTCGGAGAAGCCGGCAGCGAGCGCGATGACTTCGCTCTCCAGTTGGTTCCAACTGAGGCGTCGCGGATCTCCGCCGGACAACTCGCTCCGGTTCGCCGGATCAACCACGGCAAGTTCGTCACCGCGTACCCGCACCTGCGCCCGGAACACCTGATCGATCGTCTCGTCGGACCACCACCCTTTCGAGGTGTATTCGTCCACCTTGACGCGAGGATGCAATCCCCTGTGTGCCTTGTTCATTCGCGTACTCGTTTCAGTTCTCGTAACGGCCGGAAATGTCGATCACGTCGCCCTGCTTCTCGAACGCCTGGGTAGCGGCGTTCCACTCGAACGGCTGGAATGCCAGGATTCCCAATGCATGGTCCGCGGTCATCGTGAATTTGATTCCGTCGATGAACATCGGCGGGTGGTAGTCCTGCGTTCGTGCGGCACTCATGATGCTGGCGCGTGAGAGTCCGTCAGACGACTCAGAGGCCCGAGTGAAGTTGTCCACCAACAGGTCACCGATGGCCCAGCCGTTCACGGTGTAGCTGTTGGTCGGGGAATCGGCACCGTGAGCAGCCGCACCGGCCAGGTAGTCACGTACCGCCGCGTCGTCCTTGTAGAGGGCGTTGTTGGGATCCTTGAGCCACACCATCACCTGCTGCCCGTCGGCAGCATCACCGGCGGGCGCATACAGCGTCGCACCGTCGACGCAGTTCGACGGTTGAATCACGGTGTCGGGCTTCCATCCGACACGTCCGATCGCCTGAGTGATCGCGAGGCAATCGGTGGTGACACCGGCCACCACCAATACCTCGGCGCCACTGGCCTTGAGGGTCGATGCCGCCGTCTTGGGGTCGGTCAGCGCCTCTTCGGCTGCGATCTCGAAGTTCGTTCCTTCGATCGCGGACTTGAAGCCGTTGGCGATCCCTTGTCCGGACTCGGTCTGGTTCGTGGCCAAGGCAACCTTGGCGCCGCTCGGATACTTCTTCTTCAGGCTTTCGACCACTACCTCCATCTCGACGCCCGGATCCGGTAGATACTCCGTGGTCCACGGAAAGTCTTCGATCACCCGGAACTCGGGCATGCCTGCCTGCGCGAAGAGCAGCGGAACACAGGCAGTGGTCTGGTCGTCCGCAATGGCGTTCAACTGGCCTGCTCCGAACGTGCCCAGAACGTCGACCTTGTCCTTCTGAATGAACTCTCCGACATTGGCTTTGGCGCGCTCCGGGGAGAAGGCATCGTCCTTGACCACGACGTCGAGCTTGACGCCGCCGACGCCGCCGGCCGCGTTCTCGACCTCGAACCGTGCTCGCATTCCTTCGATCACGTTGCCGACCGCGTCGGCGAGCGGGCCGGACGTCGGCCCACTCCACCCCACCGTGAGTTTGTCGGTGATCGGCGCCGCGGCACCACTGGGATCGCTGCAGTCGTCGACCGATACTGCTCCGGCCGAGGTCGACGTGTTGCTCTCTGCGTCGGAGTTACCTCCGCAGGCCGAAAGGAGTAGTGCCGCAGCGGCGATGACTGCGGGAATCGTGGTCTGCCTTTTCATATCGTCCAGTTCCTTGCTGTGAGTTGAGAGAAACGAGAGTGGGCGAGGGAGACGGCGCTCAGGTGCGGGGTTCACCCTCGCGATACTTGGGATGATCTGCGGGAACCACGAGGACGAACCGTCGGAGAACGCTGTTGATCCGGCCGACGATTCCGTCCGGCATCAAGAACACGATCGCGATCAGCACCGCGCCGAACACCACTCCCGACACGGGGCCGTCGGTGACGCTTCCGGTGTAGTACGGCAGGAACACCACTGCCGTCGCCCCGACGATCGGGCCGAATTGCGTTGCGATTCCTCCCAACACCAGTCCTGTGATGAACTCGATCGACTTCATCAGCGAAAAGGACTCGGGTGAGAGCGCGCCGATGTACATCGTGAACAGCGAACCTGCCAGACCGGTGATCGCGCCGGAAAGTCCGAAAGCGAGAATCTTGACCCGCGCGACGTTGATGCCGTTTGCACTCGCCGCAATCTCGTTGTCGCGCACCGCAACCATTGCCAGACCGAATCGACTCTTGACGAGATTGCGGATCAGGAGCATGACCACTGCCAGCGTCACTGCCGAAACCCAGAAGATCCAGAGATAGGTGTCCGCGCGGGTCAAACCCGTCCATTTCGGCGGGACCAGAAGATTCGCACGAACGACCATGCCGGCCGCGCCACCGGTGAGATCCCCGGTCTTGCGGATCACTTCGGGAAACGCCACAGCGACGGCGAGGGTAACGAGAGCCAGATACAGCCCCTTGATCCGCAACGAGGGCAGCCCGACGAGAAGTCCTAGTACGAAACATAATACGACGGCCATCGGGATTGTGGTCAACGGCGAGTATCCGCGATCGACGATCAGAACGCCGGTCGTGTACGCGCCGAGGCCGAAGAAGGCAGAATGGCCGATCGACAGAAGTCCGGTGTACCCGCTGACGATATTCAGTCCGGCGATGGCAATCGCGATGATGAAGACACTCGTGAACTGCCCCACGCGAAACGGCGCGCTCTGCGACACGAGGAGCAGGGCACAGACGGCAGCCACCAGCAGAACCAGTTGGAGTATCCGGTACGACGTCGATCCGGCAACCACCACGCGCGGCTGCCTGACTGCCTTTTCGGCGACCGCGGGTTCATTTCTCTCGGCAAGCGTCGTCATACCCGCTCCAGTTTCTTGGTACCGAACAGTCCATTGGGTCTGACGAAGAGGATCACCACGATGATCAGTAGCGCGGATGTCTGCTGCAGCGAACCGCCGATGACCGAAATGTAGCCGCTGAGCATCGATTCCAGAACACCGATCGTCAACCCACCCACAACTGCGCCGACAAGACTGTCCAGACCGCCGAACAGCGCTGCCGCAGATGCTGCGATGAAGATCGGGAACATGGTCGTGAGGCCGAGTTGTTGCGGCGAGAGCGGAGTGACCAGGACACCGGCCAGTGCGCCGATCGCTGCCGCAACACCCCAGCCGATTGCGAGTATCCGGCTGGTCGGAACTCCGGCGAGAGTGGCAGATTCGGCATTGTCCGCGACGGCACGCATGTGCAGACCGACTCTCGTCTTGCGAAAGAGCAAGGACATCAACACAAGTAGGACAACGAGCGCAACCAGTACGCCCAGTGCGTCGCCGTACACGCGCGCGCCGCCCACTGAGATGTAGTCGGTGGGACCGTTGGGAAACGGGCTCGGCATGATCTTCGTTTCGCTCCCCCACAGCATTCCGGCCAACGAGTTGAGCCCGGTGAACAATCCCAGTGCCACTATCAGCACTGCCATGTCACTTCTACGTTGAACCGGCCGGATGAGCAGACGCTCCATCAACGCCCCGAGCAGGAAGCCGAGAGCGAGAGCCGCTCCGATCGCGGCCCAGATCGGCCAGGACATCGTTGTGAGCCACCACGCCACGAAGGTTGTGAACAGGGCCAACTCGCCCTGAGCGAAGTTGATCGTGCCGGTGGCACGGAACACCACCACGAGTGCCAGCGCGAGAATTGCGTAGATCGACCCGTTGGTCAATCCGGAGATGAGTCGTTCGAGAAAGAGTGTCACCGTTTACTCCTGGTACCCGAGATAGGCGCTGCGCACGACGTCGTCGGAACGAAATTCCTCGGGCGTTCCGGCAGCGACGATGGTGCCTACGTCGAGCAGGAAGACCTTCGACGCGAGTTTCATCGCGAGATCGGCATTCTGTTCCACGATCAGCAGTGCAGTTCCGTCGCTGCGGTTGATCGCACCGAGCGTGTCGAACAATTCGGCGATGACGATGGGCGCCAGACCCAGGCTCGGTTCGTCGCACAAAAGAAGGGTGGGACGGCTCATCAATGCCCGCGCGACCGCGAGCATCTGCTGTTCACCGCCTGACAGCGAACCTGCCAACTGTGTGGACCTCCTCGCGAGCACCGGAAATGTCTCACACCACCGCTCGATGTCGGCCTCGATCTCCGCCTTGTCGTTGCGAAGCGCAGCGCCGACGAGCAGGTTGTCACGTACCGACAGTTGACCGAGAGTTCCACGGCCCTGTGGGACAAGGCTGACGCCGGCGGCCACGGCGCGTTCAGGTTTGGATCCGAGCGGCGAACCGTTGAAGGTGATCGTTCCCTGGTGCGGAATCAATCCGGCAAGCGCGCGCATCATGGTGGTCTTGCCGGCACCGTTCGCGCCGAGAACAACAGCGACCCCGCCGGGTTCCACGTCGAGCGACACCCCGTGCAGTACATTGCCTCGCCCGTAACCGGCATGCAGATCATCGACGCTCAGCAGGCTCATGCCGCTCGCCCCAGATAAGCATTGATCACGGCGTCGTTCTGCTGGATCTCCGCCGGAGTACCTTCAGCGATCTTGTGGCCGAAGTTCAGTGCGACAACGTGATCGGAGATACCCAGCACCAATCCCATGTGGTGTTCGACCAGAAGCGCTCCGAAGCCGAAGTCGTCGCGGAGCGAGACGATCAGTTCTCCCAGCTCCTTGACTTCGCTGTGTGTGAGCCCGCCGGCGGGCTCGTCGAGCAGAAGCAGCGAAGGCTCGGACATCAATGCTCGTGCCAGTTCGACGCGCTTGAGTGTTCCGAACGGAAGGCCTGCTGCCGGCGCGTTCGCGACGTCGACGAGTTCGAGGCGTTCGAGCAGGTACCAGGCCTTCTCTCGCAGTTCTCGGACTCGGGCGCGCGCTGGAGGCCAGCCGAGAAGCCCGCTCGCCAGTCCGAAGCGGCCCCGAGACGATCCGCCGACCATGGTGTTGTCGAAGACGCTCATGCCGCTGAACAGTGCGAGATTCTGGAAGGTCCGAGCGATCCCTGCAGATGCCAATGCATAGGGCCGCAATCCCAAGAGGTCGGTTCCTTGCCAGGTGATGACACCGCGACTCGGTTCGTAAATCCTTGTGATGCAGTTGAACAGCGTGGTCTTACCAGCGCCGTTCGGCCCGATGAGTCCGCAGATCTGGCCGGCGTGGACGTCGAAGCCGACGTCGTCGAGAGCCGTGACTCCGCCGAATTCGATCGATACATCGGAGAGCGTGAGTACGACCGGGTCATTCGCAGGTTGTGCGGGTGGTGTCTTTCCAAGCATTGGTTTCACCTCCTCGTGACACTTCAATTAACAGTGTGATAGAGATTACTACAGTAAACAGAGGCACTCCGTCAACGTGCGGCCCCCGATCCGGAGCCGAGAAGGGACATCATCGTGAGGTCCAACAACATTCACGCAGTCGACAGCGGCGGGGGCCCAGACGTCAGGGACTACAGCCCGGTCGACGCTCTCGTCGCCAAGCAGGAAATCTACGAGGTACTGGCTCGTTTCCTCCGAGCCGCAGACCGCGGCGACGTCGAGGACGCCAGGCGGTGTTATCTGCCCGGCGCAACCGAAGACCACGGGGGTGTCTTCACCGGCACCGCCGACGACTACATCGACCACATCGCCGGGGCCATCACCCACCCACGGTCACTGACCACCCACGCAATGACCAACGTCTTGGTCGAACTCGACGGGGACACAGCACACGTCGAGTCCTACGTGCTTGCCTTCGCGCGAATCAAGCACTCGGACGGCATAGCCGACACACTCACCTCGGCGCGCCTGATCGACCGCTTCGGCTACGAGGACGGCAGGTGGGGAATCCGCCACCGCGCACTGCGGTGGGACTGGAACCACGACATGGCCACAGCCGAAGGCTGGATCTTCGGGATGCTCGCGCCTGAAACGTCTTTGAAGAAGAGCAAGAAATTTCCCGACGACCTCATCTACACACGGCAGACACAGGAGCACTCATGACAAGGTTTCGCGGAACGCCGATAGAGGGCGCGACTGTCCTCGTCACCGGCGCCAATCGAGGGCTCGGCTTGGCCTTCGTCCAACAGGCGAAGTCGATGGGTGCCGCCAAAATTTATGCAGGGGTGAGAAATCCCGACGAGGCGCCCGCCGAGCTGCGATCCACCGGAGCACACATCGTCGAACTCGACGTGACCGATCCAGGACTCGTCGATGCAGCGGCCAGGGCGTGCGGTGACACCACAGTGGTCGTCAACAATGCCGGACTGTTCACCGGGAATCGGTTGATCGAGGCCGACGACCAAGCGGCTGCGCGAGCCGAGATGGAGGTCAACTACTTCGGGCCTCTGACGATGATCCGCGCCTTCGCGCCGGTACTCGCCGCCCGCGGCGGAGGATCGATAGTCAACGTCCTGTCGGTGGCCGCAATCGCTCCGACCGCCTTCATGGGTGGCTATTCACCGGCCAAGGCGGCTGCTCTGTCGCTCGGCGGCATCGCTCGCGCCGAACTCGAACCGCA
>NZ_CAURKP010000238.1:0-6628 GCF_963525155.1 uncultured Rhodococcus sp. | reverse complement strand
GTCGAAGTCCACAGGAGGACGTTCGCCGGCGGTGAGAGGCTTGTCCTTCGACAGCGTCTTCGGCTCCTGCACTCCGCTCTGCGGCTTCTTGTCGAAGTTGCCCGTGAAGATGGAGTCGTCGCCGTCGAGGAGGTGCTGGGTGATCACAGCGCGCGGCGTCATTCCGCGCAGCTTGTTCAGATCTGCGAGTGGTTTACGCAGATCCTCGAAATCGGTGCCCAGTTCTTCCTTGAGCTGATTGGAAGCGCCCGAAGCATATTCGCGCACCTGCCTCAGGGATTTCGTGACCCAGGAGACCGCACCAGGAAGCCGCTCAGGTCCCAAGATGACCAGAGCCGCTACGAGGAGGATCATGAACTCGCCCCAACCGATGTTGCCAAACACAGGGTCAGCCTACTGTGTGCTCGCTCGGTGCGCGCATGTCCGGATCAACCTCACAGGAAGATCGCAGGGTCCGATCAGTCCGACACCGGCGTGACCGAAATGTCGACCTGTCGTCCGTCGCGGATCAACTGAACGTTGACCGGCTGATCGACGGTCGTCGCGTTGACCGCAACCACCAATTCGTCGGCACTTGTCACCGGTCGGTCACCGACCTTGACGATGACGTCACCCTCGACGATCCCCGCACGTTGAGCGGGGCTTCCGTCGCGGACATTGGCCACTGCCGCGCCGCTGGTCGCGTCGTTGACTGCGGTGCGGGCGTTCACGCCGATGTCGGGGTGATGAACCTTGCCGTCGCGGATGATGGTCTGAGCCACCTCGGTGACCGTGTCGATCGGAATCGCGAAGCCGAGCCCGACCGAACCACCGGACTCACTGAGCATTGCGGTGTTGATGCCGATGACGCGGGCTTCGTCGTCGACGAGCGCACCACCGGAGTTGCCGTGATTGATCGCCGCGTCGGTCTGGACGGCGTCGATGACGGCGTTGGTGTCAGTGCCTTCACCCGACAACCGCAGAGGCCGGTTCAGTGCACTGACGATCCCGCGGGTGACAGTCTTGCTCAATCCGAGCGGTGAGCCGACGGCGACGACGTCGTCGCCCACCTGAACATCCTCGGATTTTCCGAGCTGAGCGACCGTCAGATTGTTCGCCGACACCTTGAGCACTGCGAGGTCTGTCTTGACGTCACGTCCGACGATCTGGGCGTCGGTCTTGGTTCCGTCGGAGAAGATCACCTGGATCTTCGCGTCCTGAGCGGGCGGAACGGCCGAGGAGATCACGTGGTTGTTGGTGACGATGTATCCGGCGCCGTCGATGACCACACCGGAACCCGTGCTGCCCTGGTCGCCGACGGCGACCTGAATCGACACCACGGATGGCAGTACCGCGTCGGCGACCTTCGCCACCTGAGACTCCGGCTGTTCCCCACCGCCGGATTGAACGAGCGTGACACGTGAGCTGGTGAGTGAACTGCGATCGGCAGTGATGACAGTGGCAAGCAACCCACCGACGAGAGCGATGACAAGCGCCATGCCCGCAAGCGCGGCCAGCGCCGAGGGGGCGACCTTGCGACCGAACAACAGCTCACGCACGTCGAGTTTCTGGGCGGGAGGCAACTGCACCGGCGCCTCGGACTCTGCGGGCTTGCCCAGCGAGACGGCGGATTCAGGATCACGCCACGGATCACGCGGCGTTTCTTCGTCGGGCGTGTTGTTCGCCGTCGCCTCGGGATCGCGACCGATCGACTCGGTGGCGTCTGCGGGTCGACCGAAGGCTTCGGCCAGAACCGGGTCCGGAGTCCCGATCACGACATCGGAGGACGGAGTCGATCGCGCGGCCACCGGAGTGAACGAGCCCTCGACTCCACTCGGCCGACCGAACACCTGGCGCGAGGCCGGATCGATCTGGGGTCGATAGACCGGACGGGGGTCGAGAACCGGCGCATCTGCCGGTCTGTCCACCGAACCGTTTGCCGAAGAATCCGAACTCACTCCGGAGTGCCCCCTTTTTCCGTCAGTCACATGGTCCAGTATCACTGATCCGCGCCGGGAAGCTGGCGCGCGGCGTCATTTGCGCCAGCGACGGGACAACCTCTTGCTGATGGTGGAGAAGCCGGCGGGTTGATTACCGACGGAACTGTCGGCGTTTTCCGAATTCGGCCCGGTAGTCGGACTGTTGCACGAAGGAATCTGGCTGAGAAGTCCCACCAGGGACAACGGCATCGTCATCTCGCCGCTTCGACGCAGCGCACCACGTGCCTGTTGCTGAGCATCGACGGCCGCAGCGCACTCGGCGCAGATCGAGATGTGATGCGAGGCCCGCAAGTAGGCCTGCATTCGGAGTTCTCCGTCGACGTAGGCAGCGATTGCCTCGCTGGCCAGATGTTCGGTCGAACCGAACTGGCGATGTGCCCGCGCCTCCGTCATTCGTCCCTCCAGGTGATTGACCACGTCCCGCTCTGTAGCTCGAACCCGACCGTCAGAAACCGACGAGCTCGGATTCGGCTGCGCGCTGCGCAGCCAGATGATCACGAATCGCCTGTCGCCCACGATGGATACGGCTACGAACCGTTCCGAGCTTCACTCCCAGTGTGGCACCGATTTCCTCGTACGACAGACCTTCGATGTCACAGAGCACGACAGCGGCACGAAATTCAGGTGCGAGTGAGTCCAGTGCGGCCTGCAGACCTGCGTCGAGGCGCGCGTCGTGGTAGATCTGCTCGGGGTCCGGACCGGGCGAGGGAACGCGGTCGTAGTCCTCGGGCAGCGCTTCCATACGGATGCGATTGCGTCGGCGAACCATGTCGAGGAACAGGTTTGTGGTGATGCGGTGCAACCAGCCCTCGAAAGTTCCGGGCTGATAATCGGAGAGCGAGCGGAACACCCGGATAAAGGTGTCCTGCGTCAAGTCCTCGGCGTCCTGGGCATCGCCTGACAACCGGTAGGCCAGGCGGTACACCCGGTCACCGTGCTGACGCACGAGTTCGTCCCAAGACGGCATGGAGGACTTCTCACCAGTTGCATCGAACACAGCAGTGCCGATCAATTCGGAATCCACAGCCGATTCCGTCGTCAAAACTTCCGACTCTCGAGGGCGAGGCTCGTCGTTGACCTGGTAAATAAGTTGATCCTCCTGCTCGGGATCGCGTAGTTCGATCACCGCGTTGTCCGAATCACGTGATGCGCGATATTCGGGAGAACCAGCCGATGCTGTGATTTGTTCCCGATCACCGAGCTGCGAAAGATCAACTTGGTAGAAATCGATACCGCCGTGCGATCTTCGATCCGGCGATGTATACACCTTTTCTCATCGCGGTGTGCACGCCATATGAGGAGCCTGAGGGATTCCTGAGAATCCTGGTGACTGCGCGCCTTGCAGCGACAATCCGAACCGCCCGATAACCTCATGAGCGTGACCCACGCCGAACAGATACTCCGCCACGTCGAGGACGTAGTTTCCGAGGACGAGATTTTGACCGCGGCGCGAGATCGAGCGCTGGATCTCGGAGCCCATCCGGTGACGCCCGCCGTCGGCGCGACGCTCGCGATGTTCGCGAGGATGCTCGACGCGAAGACGGCCGTCGAGGTAGGTACCGGAGCCGGCGTGAGCAGCCTGTGGCTTCTGCACGGAATGCGCGACGACGGCGTCCTGACCACGATCGACAGCGAACCCGAACATCAGCGGGCCGCCAAGCTGACCTTCCGCGAAAGCGGAATCGCTCCCGCACGCACTCGCCTGATCAACGGACGGGCTCTCGACGTGCTTCCCCGGCTCGCCGACGGCGGCTACGACCTGGTGTTCGTCGACTGCGCCGCGATCGACCACCCGCACTACGTCCGCGAAGGTGTCCGTCTGCTGCGCTCCGGCGGTGTCATCGTTCTGCACAACGCCCTGGCCGACGGCCGCGTAGCCGACAGCTCCGCACGCGACGCGACAACGGTTGCGGTCCGAGAAGCGGCAAAGGCCGTGACCGAGGACGAGCGACTCATTCGAGTCCTCCTCCCCCTCGGTGACGGCCTCCTCTGCGCGAGCAAGCTCTAGATCCAGACGCCCTTACCGATGGCGACGACGCCACCCTGACTGACGGCAAATCGTTCGCGGTCACGTTCGAGATCGACGCCGATGATTTCGCCGTCACCGACGACGACGTTCTTGTCGAGGATCGCTCGCCGTACGACGGCACCCTTGCCGATGCGCACACCCGGCATCAGCACGCTGCCCTCGACGGTCGCACCGTCCTCGATCATCACGTTGGAACTGAGTACCGAATTGCGCACGGTCGCCGCGGACAGGATCGACCCCGCACCGACGACCGATTCCTGCGCGAGTCCGCCCTTCACGAACTTTGCGGGCGCGAGATTCTCGGTGGCGCCGCGGATGGGCCAGCGACGGTTGTAGAGATTGAAGATCGGGTGCACCGACACCAGGTCCATGTGAGCGTCGTAGAAGGCGTCGAGGGTACCGACGTCACGCCAGTAGCCGCGGTCTCGATCGGTGGCACCGGGAACGACGTTGTCCTTGAAGTCGTAGACCGACGCCTCACCCGCGGCGACCAAGGCGGGAATGATGTCTCCGCCCATGTCGTGATCGGAATCGGAATTCTCTGAATCAGCGCGGATGGCGTCCACGAGCACCTTGGTGGTGAACACATAGTTACCCATGGACGCGAACGTCGAATTGGGGTCGTCCGGTGTCCCGGGAGGATGGGCGGGCTTTTCCAGGAACTGGGTGATGCGTCCGGACTCGTCACTGTCGATGCAGCCGAAAGCAAAAGCCTCACTTCGCGGTACACGAATACCCGCGACCGTCACGCCTGCCCCGGATTCGATGTGGTGCTGAACCATCTGTTCCGGATCCATCCGGTACACGTGGTCGGCACCGAAAACCACGATGTACTCGGGGTCCTCGTCGTAAACGAGATTGAGCGACTGCAGGATTGCGTCGGCACTGCCGGTGTACCAGCGCGGCCCGAGCCGCTGCTGGGCCGGGACCGGGGTGATGTACTCACCCGCGAACCCGGACAATCGCCACGTCTGCGAAATGTGGCGGTCGAGTGAATGTGACTTGTATTGCGTCAACACACAAATACGCAGATATCCCGCGTTGACAAGGTTGCTCAACACGAAGTCGATAAGTCGATATGCACCTCCGAAGGGCACTGCGGGCTTCGCTCTGTCCGCGGTCAGCGGATACAAGCGTTTGCCCTCGCCCCCGGCGAGCACGATTCCAAGCACATGCGGCTGGCTTCTCACACCGCTAACCTATCCGCACTGGTGAACTCCCGCTAGCGAAGCAGTCCGAGAGGTCCGATCGTGTCCCCCTCCGAACGGTCGGGGATAACGTGATCGGTAGCCGGATCGACCACGGGCGGTTAGGTTTAGCGCGTGCGAGTCGCGATGATGACCAAGGAATACCCGCCGGAGATCTACGGCGGCGCAGGAGTACACGTAACCGAGCTCGTCGCTCAGATGAAACTGCTGTGCGAGGTCGACGTGCACTGCATGGGCGCCCCGCGCGAAGGCGCGATCGTCCACTCTCCCGACCCCGCTCTCGCCGGATCCAACCCGGCCCTGACGACGCTCTCCACCGAACTGCGCATGGCGGACGCCGCGGCCGGTGTCGACATCGTCCACTCCCACACCTGGTACACCGGACTGGCCGGGCATCTCGCGTCGGCTCTCTACGACGTGCCGCACATCCTCACCGCGCACTCACTCGAGCCCAGACGCCCGTGGAAGGCCGAACAGCTAGGCGGCGGCTATCGGATCTCGTCGTGGTCCGAACGCAACGCCGTCGAGCACGCAGACGCGATCATCGCCGTCAGTTCCGGTATGCGACTCGACGTCCTCGACGCGTACCCCGCTGTCGATCCGAGTCGCGTTCACGTAGTCCGCAACGGAATCGACACCGAGGTATGGCATCCCGGGGGATCTGCGCCGGGAGCACAGTCCGCACTCGCGTCGATCGGCGTCGACCCGGCAAAACCCATCGTGGCCTTTGTCGGACGCATCACGAGGCAGAAGGGCGTCGGGCACCTCGTCGCGGCAGCCCACCACTTCGACCCGGAGATTCAGCTCGTGCTGTGCGCCGGCGCTCCCGATACGCCGGAGATCGCCGCCGAGACGGAGAAGGCGGTGGCCGAACTCGCCCGGCACCGGGGCAATGTCTACTGGGTGCGCGAGATGCTCCCGACCGAGCAGATCAGGGAAATACTTTCGGCAGCAACGGTATTCGTCTGCCCTTCGGTGTACGAACCCCTCGGGATCGTCAATCTCGAAGCCATGGCGTGTGAGACCGCCGTGGTCGCTTCCGACGTCGGCGGCATCCCCGAGGTGGTCGCCGACGGCGTCACCGGTCGACTCGTGCACTACAACGCCTACGAGCCGAACGCATTCGAGGAATCGCTCGCGGCCACCGTCAATGCCGTTGTCGCCGACCGAGAAGGCGCCGACGCGATGGGTCGTGCGGGCAGGATCCGTGCGATCGACGAGTTCTCCTGGGCCGAAATCGCCAAGCAGACGCTCGAGGTCTACGCGGACGCCGTCACGAGACGCTGATCCGCGTCAGATCTTGCGATAGGTCGAGACCGTCGCCGACGCGGTGACGGTGCTCGGCTGCGGCAGCTTCGCCACGGCGGCAGCCAGATCGGCGGGCGTCAGGTGTCTCGCCGACGGTCCCATCC
>NZ_CAURKP010000237.1:0-6745 GCF_963525155.1 uncultured Rhodococcus sp. | reverse complement strand
ATCTTCGCCGGCGCCCCCGTGGGGGACGCGGACGTGAAAAACGCCCCGAACCTGGTCGGTTCGGGGCGTTTCCCTCATCGCAAATCAGCTGTTGACACCTGAGTGAACTACTCGCGACAACCAGAACGCGCCAGGAATCCGCCTATAGCAACACCTGACAAAGCAATGGCTGCGCCGACGACGGCGCTGACCATCACCGTGCGAGCATCTGTGCCGCCCGCTGTCGGTGCAGCGGCCGGGAGAACCGCCGGTGCCGCGACAGCTCCGGAAACTACCGGCGCGCCTTCGACCGCCACTGCCGGTACCGCCGCCGCCACGGCGGCAGTGACCTTCTCGGGGATGCCGTTGGCAATGACGCCGTCGATGCTCTTGAAGAACACCCCGGCCATCTTCTTGGCTACACCGGTGATCATGCGCTGCCCGACGCCGCCGACCATCCCGCCGACCACGGCGTCGGCGTCATACGAAAGCAGCGTGCCACCCTCGTTCTCCGTCAAGGTGACCGTGACGTCCGCCTTCACCGTGCCGGGAGCACCCGCCCCCGAAGCCGTCATGACAAACGAATTTGGCCGATTCTGTTGCGACAGAACAACCTCGCCGTCGTAGACGCCCTTGATCGACGCGACCCCCGCCATGATGGAGAGCTTGTAGTGATTGTCCGTGAGCTGCTCGAGCGACTGCACACCGGGAATGGTCGCGGCCAGTACACGACCGTCCTGGAGCTTGTCGTAGACCTCTTCGCGAGGTGCCGTCAGCTGCGCGGTGCCGGCGATTCTCATGCATTCTCCTCTGATGACGAACCCGCGTGTGCGAGTCGAAGTTCGAACAGTTCGGACGGTGAAATGGGCATGGACGTGATCGAGATTCCTTCGGCGTCCTCGATGGCAGCCGCGATGACGGCGCTGGTGGGGATCACACCGGCCTCACCGGCACCCTTCATTCCGAGTGGGTTGAGTCCCGACGGCGTGACGGTGTGATCCATCTCGAGCGAATCCGGCATCTCGGTGACGAACGGCATCAAGAAGTCCATGTACGACGCGTTGAGCATCTGCCCGTGCTCGTCGTAGACGATCCGCTCGTAGAGTGCGCCGCCGATACCTTGCGCGACGGCGCCCATGACCTGACCTTCGACGATGCGGGGGTTGATCACGTTTCCGCAGTCGTGGATGACAACGTAACGACGGACCGTGATCTCGGCTGTCACGGGATCGGTTTCGACGATCGCCGCGTGCACTCCCGAAGCGAAGGTGGAACTGGGCGGCGAGTAGTAGCCGGTTGCTTCCAGACCGGGCTGCTCACCCTCGGGAATCGGCGGCTTCGACATGTCCGTGTCGGTCTTGGCGAAACCGCTGGCCAGCTTCGACTCACGGTCGAACGCATATCGTAGCGGGTTCGACAGCACGGCAACAACACTCAGCGGTACGGACGTACCCTCCACTCCGGCTTCGGTGCCGATCTTGCACACGTGCCCTTCCCGGAGTTCCAGTTCGGTTTCCGGCAGATCCAAGATTCCGGAGGCGATCTTCTTCGCCTTCTCCGCGACCATCTGCGCCGCGACATGGAAGGCCGAACCCGACATGACCGCCCCACGCGAGGCGAAAGTGCCGACGGCATAACCGAACCGGCGGGTGTCACCCGTGACGATCTCGACGTCGGAGACCTTGACTCCGAGATCGTCCGCGACGATCTGGGCGAACGCGGTCTGGTGGCCTTGGCCTTGCGTCGTCAAGCCTGTTGCGGCCTTGACCTTTCCGGACGTCTCGACGACGACGTGTGCACCCTCGTAGGGTCCGGGTCCGGTTCCCTCGACGTACGCGCCGATACCGATGCCGACCGACCGACCTTCGGCACGAGCCTTCCTCTGGTACTCGGGAAATCCGTCCCAGTCGATGAGCTTCTTGAGCTTGTCGATGCCCGCCTGGTAGTCGCCCGTGTCGTAGATCAACGGGCGTCCGTCCTGGAACATCAGGCCGAAGTCGTACGGCATGTCCTCGGGGCGAATGAAGTTCGCCTCCCGCACCGCGATCTTGTCCTTGTTCAGGTACTTGGCGATGGCGTCCATGGATCGCTCCATCGCGAACACGGCCTGCGGACGTCCGGCGCCGCGGTACGGGGTCACGATCACGGTGTTGGTGTAAAGCGAATAGGCGTTGACCCGGAACGACTTCGGCTTGTACGGCCCGAGAACCTGCGTCGCGGTGTTGATCATGACGATGATCCCGTACGGCAGGTAAGCGCCGTTGTCATGCCAGAACGTGAAGTCGAACGCCAACAGACGACCATCGTCGTCGAATCCGATGTCGACCTTCTGGATCTGCCCGCGCTCGTGTGCGCTCGAGATGAAGTGCTCACGGCGATCCTCGACCCACTTCACCTCGCAGGAGATACCGGCCTGGCCGAGGCGTCGAGCGGCCCACGTGATCATGACTTCTTCGGGCCACGGGTGAACGATCTTGACGCCGAATCCGCCGCCGACGTCAGGAGCGATGCAGTGAACCTTGTTCAGCGCCATCCCCAATCGCGCGGCGATTGCGGCGCGGGCGGACGTGGACGTCTGGGTGGAGGTCCAGAACGTGAGGGTGTTCTCGTCACCGTCCCAACGTGCGTAGACGCCCTTGCCCTCCATCGGCATGGAAGCCGAACGCTCGATTTCGAGATCCAGCGTCAGTCGGTGCGGCGCGGCGGCCAGTTCGGCATCCAGATCTCCGAACCCGTGCTGCAGGTGAGCGGCGACGTTGTCCGGAACGTCGGCGTGGACGGCGTTGGCGGCGGTGCGAGCGACGTCGATCCCCACTACAGGCTTCAGCGCCTCGTAGGTGACGTCGATCTTCGCGCAAGCGTCCTCGGCGATGTACCGGTTGTCGGCGACCACCATGGCGATGGCTTCTCCGACATGCTTCACCTCGTCCTTCGCGAGGGGATACCCGTTGCGCGGAGCGATGATTCCCGGATGAGGAATGAGCAGTGGCAGGTTCTCCGCCATTTCCGGCGTGTCCGCGAGGAGATCTTCGTAGGTGTAGATGGCATGTACGCCAGGCACTTCCAGCGCCTGATCGATGTCGATGTCGATGATTCGCGCATGGGCGTGCGGCGACCTGACGAATGCCGCGATCAGCGCGTTGTGGCCCAGATCGTCGAGGTATCGCCCCTGCCCGCTGAGCAGACGCGTATCTTCCTCGCGCGGAATCGGTTTGCCGAAGAACTTGCCGTCGTCGGCAACCGAATGATCGGCCGTCGAATGATCGGAAGCGGGATGCTTCGCCCCGTTGCGCTTTGCTGGTTTGACCGGAGTACTCATGCCTTACCCGCCCGTCCTCCGACGGGATTCGTTGTTCCCCGCACTTTACGATCCAACGCCTCCCGAGTGGACGCGTCGTCGATTCCGAGCGGGAACTGCCCGGCCCGTTCACGCTTGATCTCGGCCGCGCGCAGAACCGACGCCCTGATGTTCTGGTACCCCGTACAACGGCAGAGGTTTCCCGCTATCGCGTCGGTGGCTTCCTCCCGCGTGGGGTTGGGGTTCTCCTCGAGAAATGCCGCGATGGTCGTCACGAATCCCGGAGTGCAGAATCCGCACTGCAGACCGTGACAATCCTTGAACGCCTGCTGAACCGGATGCAAAGTGCCGTCCGGCTCGACGAGGCCTTCGACGGTGGTGATCGATCGACCTTCGAGGCTGGCCGCGAGGACGAGACAGGACCGAACCGGCTTTCCGTCGAGCAGCACGGTGCACGCACCACACACGCCGTGTTCACAACCCACGTGCGTGCCCGTCTTACGGAGGTGGTGACGAATGGCATCCGAAGCCAGAGTGCGGGAGGGAAGAACGACGGTGTTCGTCACCTCGTTGAGCGTGAACGTGACAGCTACATGGTGCTCACCGGTGTCTGCTGCCAGCTCGGCAAGTTGATCATCGATGGAGCGATCGTTTTTGGACATTGTCACCACTTTCCTGCCAGTACTGCGTTCTCACTGAGAGCATCCGTTGCCGCCGCGAAGCCGACCCGCGCGGTGAGCGCGGACACCAACTGCGAGCGGTACGCCGCCGTCCCGTGAATGTCTGCCTCGGTATCTATCTGCGCGCGGGCGCATTCCCCGAGGGTGCGCCACCGCGGGTCCCGCTGATCCGTCGCCGACGCCCCCGCCAGTACGTCCGTGTAGTCCACGACCTGTCCCAGCTCTCCGGCGGACACGTACGTCATGTGCGCTTCGGCCACCAGACCGTCGACCACGCGAATCCGTGCGACGACACCGACCAGTGCGTAGTCACCGTGACGGCGCGCGATCTCGTCGATGGCGGTTCCCACGCCGGGTTCGGCGGCGGGCACCGACACCGACACCGCGATCTCGTCTGATTCCAGGCTCGACTCGAGAGGGCCGGCGAAGAGATCCGTCGACGCGATCTCGCGGGTGCCACGCACCGACTGGACGGTCACGCTGCCGCCGAGCAGTGTCAGGACTGCCGGCATCTCCGCCGACGGATCGGCATGGACGATGGAGCCGACGCTCGTCCCGCGGTTACGGATCGTGGGGTGCGCTACCAACTGCAGAGCACGGTTCAGCAGAGGCTGGACTCGACGAGCACCTTCGTCGGCCGCCAGCACCGAGTGCGTGGCCAGGGCCTGGAACCGCACTCCTTCGTCTTCGGACGAGGTCACCGAAGCGAGGTTCGGGATCGATCCGATGTCGACGATGTGGGCGGGCGCGGCGAGGCGCATGGACAGCAGCGGCACAAGCGATTGCCCACCGGCGAGCACCTTCCCCTCGTGAGAGACCTCGGAGAGGATTCGGCACGCGTCCTCGACCGAGGACGGTCGGTGATAAGTCAGCGGCGACGGTTTCATTACTCAATCCTGCCTCTATGAGTCACTTCACGTTTTGTGCAGATGTGACAACGGTCACGGGTCATACCTGGCATACATTCAACTTGGCATCACGTGAGCTGCGCCACGGGCTCTTCGCGTTCGTCATCTGACGCATTCGCCCCCGGCGTTGCGCCCGGCCGCCTCCCGGACTTCGGCCTGTTCAGTTCAGGGTTCCAGGACCCTACGAGCCGACAGAGGTGGTACATCACGATCAAGACGATGGTGCCGAGCGCGATACCTCCGAGCGAGAACGTGTCACTGAACTTCAGCGCCGTGTCGCCGATACCGATGATCAGACCGGCGGCAATCGGCATCAGATTCAGCGGGTTCCCGAAGTCGACGCCGTTCTCCTTCCAGATCTTGGCGCCGAGCAGACCGATCATGCCGAACAGAACCACAAGAATTCCGCCCAGGACGCCGCCGGGCGTCGCCGCCATGACTGCTCCGAACTTGGGCGAGAAGCCGAGCAGGATCGCGATGAAACCCGCAATCACGTACGCGGCGGTCGAGTACACCCGCGTGGCAGCCATGACACCGATGTTCTCGGCATGCGTCGTAGTGGGGGAGCCGCCTACTGCGCTGGCGATGGCGGTGGCAAAACCGTCACCGGCAATGGCGCGTCCGATGTACGGGTCGAGATCGTCGCCCGTGATTTCGGCGACCGCCTTGACGTGTCCGGCGTTTTCCGCGACCAGTGCGATGACACCGGGAAGCACCAGAACGATGAACGTGAGGCTGAACGAGGGAGCGTGGATACCGACGATCCCGTTGGCTTCGTCCGAGAACGGCGGCAACCCGAACCAGGACGCCGAGTGCACCGAATCCCAGTTGACACGAAAGTGCTCGGTGGGTGCGCCGCTACCACTGGCGGACGTGATCGGACCGGAGAGCCGGTCGAGGACCCACGAGAAGATGTAGCCGAAAACCAGCGCGACGAGAATGGCGATACGTCCCAGGAAGCCGCGTAGCGCAACGCTCATCACGATCAGTGCAACCATCACGATCAGTGCCACCCACTGATCCTGCGGCCAGTACAACCCCGCGACCACAGGCGCCAGGTTGAAGCCGATCAACATCACCACAGCGCCGGTGACCACCGGCGGTAGCGCTTTACTGATGACGCCACCGCCGAGAAAGTGGATGGCGATGCCGACGAATCCCAGAACCAACCCCGACACCAGAATCGCACCGGTCACTTCGGCCGTCGTTCCACCTTGGGCACGAATGGCGGCAACGCCACCGACAAAAGCTGCGGATGTTCCGAGGTAGCTGGGGACGTGCCCCTTGACCACCAGCAGGAAGAAGAGCGTACAAAAGCCCGACATCATCACGGCAAGTTGAGGATTGAGGCCCATGATGATCGGGAAGACGAACGTCGCGCCGAACATCGACACGACATGCTGGCCGCCCAACCCGATGGTTCTCGCCCAACTGAGTCGCTCGCCGGGAGCGACCACTTCACCGGGTCCGATGTTCTTTCCGTCTCCGTGCAACGTCCAGATCGGCATGACGAGACCTTTCGCAAAGGAGGAAGGTGTTCGAAATGCTTTGTGCCCCAGCTCACAAACACCGTGTCTGGAGTGAAACGCTAATGCAGGACCGAGATTTGGACGTGATGACAATCTGCCAGAACCCACTCACCGAGATTGGCAACAATGGTGGCAGATGATGCGGGCAGGGGTCATCGTCAGTGTTGGAGGCAGTTTCGACCGAAATGAGGACCACGCCACGAAGGGCCCAAACATTTTCTTCGGCTTAATGATTCCGTAACACGATGTCTGTCAACGGAAAACGACAGTCCTAGCCGAGGGCTGCGAGGATTCCCGCTGCCATCTCCGCGACCTGATCATCGGTCATGACAAACGTCGGCGAAATCTGCA
>NZ_CAURKP010000236.1:0-6748 GCF_963525155.1 uncultured Rhodococcus sp. | reverse complement strand
AGCGCTTCGCGCTGCCGTCCGTCAAGCGCATCAGCTTGTCGCCCTCGACTCCGTCGGCGCGGATCTCGTCGGCGAACTGTGAGATGTTGTCCAGAACCTGACCCATGATTTTTCCGGCTTTCTGGTTTCGCTACCCGGCGAGTGCCTGGGCAGAATGAAAATCTGTTGGTGAAACGGTGGCAGGTAGCCCACCGAAGTGCAGAAACGCTTCCCGGTGAGTGGGAGCACCCCTGTGCGCCTTTTTGGTAGTGGGGGCTACCAAAAAGGCGCACCGTCCTTACTTGCCTTCTGGACGCGTCAGAAATGCCAGACCGGACGCGACCCAGGCGTCGCGAGCTTCGATCATCGTCCAGTGTCCGCAGTTGGGGAAGATGTGAACTTCGCCGTTGGGGATGTCGCGCATCGGCAGAATCGCCATGTCCACGGGGCTGACGCGGTCATCGCGTCCCCAGGTCAACAGCGTCGGCGCCTTGATCTTGTTCAGCTGTGCCCAGTACGGCACGGCGGTCGACGCAGCGGCAGCCGCGCCCATGGCGGCCATGGCCTTGCTGCTGTACATACGACGGGCGATCTCGAGCGTCGTCGGCTCGGTGGCCAGGGCCCAACGCTCTTCGATGAGCTGCTCGGTGACGACGGCACGGTCGAAGACCATCGAATGCAACCAGCGGACCAGAGCTTCGCGGGTGGGGTTGTCGGTGAACTCCATGAGGAGTTTGATGCCTTCACCGGGCCCCGGCGAGAAGGTGTTCTTTCCCATGCCGCCGATGGTGACGAGCTTGCTCACCCGGTGCGGCTCGTCGATCGCGACCTTGGTGGCGACGATGCCGCCCATGGAGTTACCGATCATGTGGACCGGGCCGAGGCCGAGGCCGTCGAGGAACATCCCGACCGACGCCTGCGCCATCATCATCGGATGGTCGGGGCCGGGATCGCTGACGCCGAATCCGGGGAACTCGAGAACGTAGCAGTGGAAGTGCTTCGCGAAGTCCGCGAGAACGCCGCGGTAGTTTCGCCAACCGGTGACGCCGGGGCCCGATCCGTGCAGCAGCAGGAGCGGCGGGCCGTCGCCGGCTTCGTGGTACCGGAGCACACCGAGATCGGTCTGCAGTTCCTTCAGAGTTCCCTCGTAGCTCAGTTCAGTCGTCATGGTCCGAACGGTGCCATCAGTACCGCTGAGCTGCTATGACTCGTCCCGATCAGCGAGACAAGTCGATCAAAATACGTCAGATCCAGTGGTCGGACGACGCTGCCAGCAGGCGATCCATCGTCTCCGCCGAGAACGTATTGGTCGGAACGGGAGGCGTTTTGCGGCCGCGGCGAGGAGCACCCAGTTCGGGGTACAGCGTCCGTGAGACCTCGCGAGCCGCGTCGACGACCAGCGGAGCAACTCGCTCGAGCTGAGCGGTCCGCATGTCACCACACAACGCGATGCTGCCGACGGGACCCTCGTGTCCGCGAATTGCCGAAGCCACACAAGCGACTCCACGCGCTGACTCCCCGCGTTCGAAGGCCAGTCCCCGACGCTGACGGATGCGGTTCAGTTCCTGGTGGAGCACAGCGACGTCGGTGATCGTGTTCTCGGTGCAGCGGGGAAGAGAAGCCCCGAACAGAGCGTCGACGCGCTCAGGGTCGATCCACGCCAGCATCGCCTTGCCACCAGCCGTCGAATGAGCGAGCACTCTGCCGCCGACGCGGGACGGGAGCGCCGCGGCGAATCGTCCGCCGACCTTGTCGAGATAGACGCTCTCGCGTCCGTCGAGCACCGACAGGTGAACGACCATGCCGGTCTGCAGGTGCAGTTCGTGCAGAAGCGGTGCAGCGGCTTCGCGGATCTGGCTGTGGCCGCCGTCGCCACCACCGAGGCCGAGCGCGCGACGCCCGAGGCAGTAGCCGAACGATGCGTGATCGACCCAGTCCAGCTTGACCAGCTGATCGAGAATGCGGTGGACCGTGGAGCGCGGCAACTGAGTACGGCACGCGACCTCTTCCAGCGTCAGCCGCGCGGCGCGGCCGTCGAAGGCGTCGAGAATCAGTGTCATCCGCTCGACCATCGACGGCGGCAGATCCTTCTTGGGTTGCCCACCGGCAGTCTGGACGGTGGACAGTGTGTCGTTCATGTCAACAATGGTCATGGACGCCTCCCGAAAACTGGAATTGATTCTACCGACTATAACCCAGGTCACAGTTTCTGGAAAGTGAATCGATCTTTTCGATCCCGATCAGCGGTAATTCACCTGCCGCTGGGCGAGTGGGGACGCTATAAACGCCCGATGCACCTGGGAATCGTCACGCCGGTCCTGATTCAGCACCCGAGCACGCGCTCGGAGTGGGAGGCAAGTGCTGACATCGGCGAGATCGCCACAGTGGCCGCCACGGCGGATCGACTCGGTTTCCATCATCTGACCTGCAGTGAACACGTGGCGGTCCCCGAGGAGATTGCCGCCGAGCGCGGCGGAACCTACTGGGATCCGCTCGCCACCCTTGGTTTTCTCGCCGCGCGTACATCACGAATCCTGCTGGCGACCCAGGTGCTGGTGTTGGGCTACCACCACCCCCTCGAGATCGCCAAGCGTTACGGAACGCTTGATCGCGTCAGCAATGGACGCCTGATACTCGGCCTGGGGGTGGGGACTCTGAAACAAGAATTCGATCTCATAAATGCTCCATTTGCCGACCGAGGAGCGCGCGCTGACGATGCCTTGGCCGCACTTCGGGCATCACTGTCGACGCCGACTCCGGAGTATCACGGCGAGTTCTACGACTACTCCGGATTTGTCGTCGAACCCCACGCCGTCCAGAAACGGGTGCCGCTGTGGATCGGCGGCCGGACCAAGAGATCGCTGCGCCGGGCCACCACACACGGCGACGGGTGGGTGCCGTTCGGGCTGCGATTCTCCGAACTGAAGGAAATGCTCGATGCCACGACGCTCCCCGACGGATTCGACGTGGTGCTTCCCGCCGGTGCGCCGCTCGATCCTCTCGGCAATCGCGAATCCACCCTTCGCGCCTTGACTCGCGTCCGTGACGCCGGGGCGACCATCGCCAGCTGCTCGGTCGGCGCTCGAAGCGTCGAGCACTACTGCGAACAACTCGAAGAACTTCACCGAATCGCCCTCGCCGAGGGCTTTTCTTTCACCACTTCCTGATTCCCCGACAATTCAATGCAAAGGACGTACCGATGACCGACTCGACCGCCCTGATCGAATCCCTGCTCGCCCGAGTGGAATTGCTCGAGGACAAGCTCGCGATCACCGAACTGCTGACCACATACAGCCCTGCCGTCGACAGCGGATCAGCCGACGAGGTCGCGAACCTGTGGCTCGAGGACGGCGTCTACGACGTCGATACCGGTGCGATGCACGGCCGCGGCGAACTGCGCGCGATGGTTCACAGCGCCTCACACCAGAACTGGATCATGAACGGCGCGGCCCACATGATGACACCCGCCCACATCCGCATCGACGGCAACAAGGCCGTCGCGACCTGCCATTCGCAGTTGGTCATCAAAGATCCCGAGAACCCGACGGGATTCAAGGTCCTCCGCATCACCGCAAACCGTTGGGAACTGATCAAGACGGACGGCGAGTGGAAGGTCGAACTGCGTACCAACGCCCTCCTCGACGGCCGACCCGAGGCTCGCGCTCTCCTGGCTGCCGGCGTGACGGCCTAACCGGCCTGTGCGCGGTTAGGGACCCTCTGCGGTCGCTGACCGCGCACAGCTGTTGAAAGTTCGGCTCCCCGAACTCTATAGTTCACTTATTCGAACCAACAGGTCCGAGTACGTGTGACCAGGAGACCGATGAGCACCAGTACGCAAGAGCCGACGACTCCGCGCCGACGACCCACGGGGAGATCCATCGCCCTGCTCGGTCCGGCGTTCGTCGCGGCAATCGCGTACGTCGATCCGGGCAACGTCGCCGCCAACCTCACCGCCGGCGCCAAGTACGGCTACCTCCTCATCTGGGTGCTCGTACTCGCCAACGCGATGGCCGTCCTCGTGCAGTATCTGTCCGCGAAACTCGGTCTCGTCTCCGGCAGATCCCTGCCCGAAATGCTGGGTCAGCGCCTGCGTAAGAACAACCGCCGCGCCTTCTGGCTCCAGGCCGAGATGATGGCGATCGCGACCGACGTCGCCGAAGTCATCGGCGGCGCCATCGCACTCAACCTGCTCTTCAACATCCCGCTCTTCCTCGGCGGACTGATCACCGGATGCGTGTCGATGGTCATCCTGACGATCCAAAGTCGGCGCGGACAGCGCACTTTCGAGTTCGTGGTCATGGGATTGCTGGCCATCATCACCATCGGCTTCCTGACCGGGCTCGCCTTCACCGACGTCTCCGGCAGCGAAGCGGTCGCCGGACTGGTCCCCCGCTTCGAAGGAACCGAGACCGTACTGCTCGCCGCCAGCATGCTCGGAGCAACGGTCATGCCGCACGCGATCTACCTTCACTCCGCATTGGCACGTGATCGCCACGGCCACATCAAACCCGGCCCACGGTTGCAGCGACTACTCAAAGTCACCCGTTGGGATGTCGTCGTCGCGTTGATCATCGCCGGTGGCGTGAACATCGGCATGCTGCTTCTGGCCGCTTCGGCGCTGCGCGGAGTACCCGGCACCGACACCATCGACGGCGCGCATGCCGCGATCGAGAATTCGCTCGGCCCGGGCGTAGCCGTGGTGTTCGCGATCGGCCTCCTCGCCTCCGGACTCGCGTCGACCTCCGTGGGATGCGCGGCCGGCGCCGAGATCATGCATGGTCTTCTGGCCATTCGCATTCCGGTGATCACACGCCGGATCGTCACGCTCATCCCGGCGCTGATCGTGCTCGGACTCGGCGTCGACCCGACGCTGGCGCTCGTGCTCAGCCAAGTGGTCTTGAGCCTGTGCATCCCCTTCGCGATCATCCCGCTGGTGCGAATGACCTCGGACCCCGAACTCATGGGCGACGCGCGCAATGCCCCGCTCACGACCGTCGCGGCTTGGATTGCGGCGGGCTTGATCGTTGCACTCAACGTCGCTCTGCTGGTTCTGACGGTGACAGGCTAGAGCACCGGAGCCACCCAACGCGTCCCTCACAAACGCGCTGGACGGCTCCGGCCGGACTAGGAGACTTGCTCGGCGAGAGTGGCCTTGGCCCAGCGATAGTCGGCCTTTCCGCTGGGAGAACGCCTGATCGACGGAACGTTCATGACGGTGCGCGGCACTTTGTACCGAGCGACCTGCGACGCGCAATGCTCACCGATCTCGGCAGCGTCCGGGACGTCGAAGCCTTCGCGGGTCGTGATGACCGCAGCGACGCGCTCACCGAACTTCGCATCCGGAATTCCCGCGACCAGAGCGTCGAGCACCGCCGGGTGACTCTTGAGTGCCTGCTCGACCTCTTCGGGGTACACCTTCTCCCCGCCGGTGTTGATGCACTGAGAACCACGCCCCAGCAGGACGATCGAGCCGTCGGCTTCCACGCGTCCGACGTCGCCGAGCACCGACATCCGCACACCGTCGATCACCGGGAACGTAGCCGCGGTCTTGACCGGATCATTGAAGTAGCCGACCGGCACGTGACCACTGCGAGCGATGTAACCGGTCTCGGGCGATCCCGGCTCCAGCGGCCGCATCCTTTCGTCCACGACGCGCGTCTCGTCGCGAGCGGCGATGCGCATCAGGCCGTCTTGACCGATCTCGAGATTGCCGTCGACGCCCGACTCCGAGGAACCGAATCCGTCGCGGATCACCAGGTTCGGAAGCATCGACTTGAGCTGCTCCCGCAGTGAGAGCGAGAACAAGGCTCCGCCGGACGAGACCATTCCGACCGTGCTGAGGTCGTAATCTGCTGCGTTTGCAGCCAATTCGTCTGCGAGCGGACGTGCCATCGCGTCTCCGACGACGGTGATGGAGACGGCCTTCTCACTTCCGGCGAGCTGCAGCGTCGTCTTCGCGTCGAACCGCGCCATGAGAATTGCGTTGGCGCCCATGAAGAATCCGGTGAACAGCGAGTACGACGCCGCACCGTGCATCAGGGGTG
The DNA here is from genome assembly GCF_963525155.1 of uncultured Rhodococcus sp. Taxonomy (NCBI): domain Bacteria; kingdom Bacillati; phylum Actinomycetota; class Actinomycetes; order Mycobacteriales; family Nocardiaceae; genus Rhodococcus; species uncultured Rhodococcus sp. Next base: position 725 of record NZ_CAURKP010000236.1, on the reverse strand, counting down.
CGGTACTGAGCATGTTCATCGCGGGGACATTCGGCACCGCGGCGAACAGAGCCTCGGCGGTCGTGTGCGGCGGACCGAACGGATTTCCGCCGGTGAGCGCCGCGAAGTAGAAGTCTTCATGACGCCACATGACGCCCTTGGGCATCCCCGTCGTGCCGCCGGTGTAGATGACGAAGAGGTCGTCGTTGCTGCGGGGCGCGAAGTCACGAGTGGCGGCCTGCTCCGCGGCAGCGTCGGCAAATCGAACGACGTCGACGCCTTCGATATCGCGGACGGCTGACTCGCCGACTACAACGACGTGCTTGATGCCGGGCGCGGCCGGGAGAACCGTCTCCACGACGGAAACGAACTCCTCGTCCACGATCAGTGCCACCGACTGCGAATCGTTGTACAGATAGGTCAGTTCGGCGTCGACGTAGCGATAGTTGACGTTGATCGGGACCGCACGAATCTTGAGGCACCCGAGCAAACTCTCGACGAACTCGATGCTGTTGCGCATGTGCAGAGCAACGTGATCGCCGGGCCCGACACCGACACTCGCCAGGTGGCGGGCGATGCGATTCGAGCCCTCGTCCAGCTCGACGTATGTGCGACGACGACCATCGCACACGAGCGCCGTGCGGTCCGGAATCAGATCCGAGATGCCCTCGTACAGATCTGCCAAATTCAGTGACACTGCTGGTGCCTTCCTTGATGTCCGGCCCGGTGAATTCGGGGCCGACCGT
>NZ_CAURKP010000235.1:0-6754 GCF_963525155.1 uncultured Rhodococcus sp. | reverse complement strand
CGTCGCTGAGTTCGGCAATCCTATCGACCTCGGCATTGCTCAGCGGGCTGCCGCAAGCCGTCGAAAGACTCTCGCCCGGTTCTGCGAGTGCAGAGCCGGGCGAGAGGAAAGTGACGGTGATGCCGAGCGCGAGCGTCAACGGATACAGCCGCATCGGTTTCATCGGCTCAGACTAGGCGCCCACTGTCACAAACGTCCGGATTGGCGATCAGCTGAGGACCGCGTCGGCCTCGATCTCGATGAGCAGAGCGGGGTCGATCAGCGAGCTGACCTCGAGGATGGTCGTGGCGGGACGAATCTCGCCGAACACTTCACCGTGCGCGAGAGCGGCCTGCTCCCACTGCGTCATGTCGCGCAGGTACATGCGAGTGCGAATGACGTCGTCGAGCGAGGCGCCGGCCTCGGCCAGTGCCGCCTTGATCGTTTCGAGCGCTGCGCGGGTCTGATCTGTGAGGGTCTCACCAGGAGCGGTGGTGCCGGAGACTGCGATCTGGTTACCGATGCGCACGGCACGGGAGTAACCGATCTTGGGTTCCCATTCGGAACCGGACGAAATATTGATTCTGTTCGACATGCACCGAATTCTGCCAACAACTTCCCGGCCGTGGTGAGGCACGGTCGGGTATTCGCTCCATCTTGACATACCTTAGAACAAGTGTTCGACTTGGGGCCATGAGGTGGTCGGGTCAGGCATTGGATGCAGATGACGGAGCGCTACCCGGACTCGAACGAGCCGGGTTGGTTCGCTCCGTGCAGACTCCCGAGTTCGAGGGAATCACGTTTCACGAGGTGCTCTGCAAGAGCGCGCTCAACAAGATGCCCGAAGAGTCGACGTTGCCGTTCAGCTTCACCGTCAACGCTTTTCGTGGTTGCTCGCACGCATGCCGATATTGTTTCGCGAGACCGAGTCACGAGTATCTCGACCTCGACGCCGGCGCGGATTTCGACTCCCAAGTGGTCGTGAAGACGAACATTGCCGCGGTGCTCCGCAAAGAGTTGGCGCGAAAGTCCTGGAAGCGGGAGGCGGTGGCACTGGGTACCAACACCGATCCCTATCAGCGAGCCGAGGGCCGATACCGCTTGATGCCCGGCATTATTCGCGCGTTGACCGAATCCGGAACTCCCTTCTCGATCTTGACGAAGGGAACTTTGCTCCGACGGGACCTGCCGCTGTTGAAAATGGCGGCGGCGCAGGTCGACGTCGGAATCGGAGTGTCGTTGGCGATCAACGACGCTGCACTTCAGAAGCAGATCGAGCCTGGTACCCCGTCGCCGCGGGCGCGTCTCGAGATGATCCGCGCCATCACCGACGCGGGATTCTCGTGCAATGTCATGGTGGCGCCGGTCATTCCGTTCCTCACCGATTCCACCAGTCATCTCGACGGGCTGTTCGAGGCACTGTCCGAAGCCGGTGCGACGAGTGTGACGGTCTTCCCGATGCACCTGCGGGGGAGTGCTCGGGGTTGGTTCATGAATTGGCTTGCTCAGGAACATCCGGCGCTCATCCGTCGCTACCGCGAGCTGTACGGACGGGGCGCGTATGTCACTCCCGAATACAAGCGTTGGCTCGCAAGCCGTGTCGAGCCATTGGTCGAGCGCCATGGGTTGGGTGGTCGTTCGGAGCATCGAGACGTCAGTGCAGCTGGCAGTGAGCCGCGTGAGGCGCCCCGGGAACTGGTGGGTGCGGGAGCAGCTCTCACTTTGTTCTGACGGCCGCGGGCGCGTAAATCGGAGGCGCCCCGGACGTTTGCCGGGCTACATTCGCCTGGTGCTACTCACACTGACGTCCACCCCGACCCCGCAGACTCCTGATGCGACCGCGTTGAGCTACCTGCTGCACAAACATCCCGACCGCGTGCAAAGCTTCGACTTGGCGATCGGCACCGCCACGGTTCTGTACCCGGAGGCCTCAGCCGAAAAGACCACGGTGGCAGTGATTGTGGACGTCGACCCCATCGAACTTGTGCAGAGTAGGTATCGACGCGGCAAGAGTGGCGACAACTTTTCGCTGGGTGAGTATGTCAACGATCGGCCGTATGCGGCGTCGTCCATACTCTCGGTTGCTCTGTCGAAGCTGTTTCGCACCGCGTTGACGGGAACGTGCAAGTCGCACCCGGAACTCGTCGGAACCGAACTCGCGTTGACTGTCTCGATTCCGGTGGTTCCGTGTGGCGGCGATGCGGAATTGCCTCGTCGGTTGTTCGAGCCGCTGGGCTGGGATGTGGCCGCGATACCGGTGCAGCTTGATCCGCACCTGCCGACGTGGGGAAACTCCGACTTCGTGTCGTTGACGCTCACCGGGGAACACACGGTGCAGAGTGCCCTTCGGCACCTCTACGTGCTGTTGCCGGTCCTCGACGACGTGAAGCACTACTGGGTGGGACCCGACGAGGCAGACAAGTTGATCCGCGTCGCTGGAGAGTGGTTGGCGTCGCATCCGGATTCCGCGCTGATCATGTCCCGCTACCTGGCGCGTCGACGCGACCTGGTCGAATCGGTGGTCGATCGACTGATTCCCGACCAAGCAGAGGCGCAGATCGAACTACCGCGACCGGATCCGCCGCTGGCACGGCTTCGCGTCGACGCAGTTTTGGCGACGCTTCAGCGACTGCACGTCAGAACGATTGTCGACATCGGTTGCGGCGAAGGCAAACTGATCGAGGTGCTGATGCCGCACGCTCAATTCGACAAACTTGTCGGCGTCGATGTGAGCGCGCGCGAACTGACACGGGCGCAACGCAGATTGAAGTTCACCGAAATGTCCGACGCCCAACGTGAACGTGTGTCTTTGATGCAGTCGTCCGCGACGTACCGCGACGCACGCTTGAAAGGCTTCGACGCAGCCGTGCTGATGGAGGTGGTCGAGCACGTCGACACGGCGCGCCTGCCGGCGCTGGTCAGATCGGTCTTCGTGGACGCAGCACCGCAGTATGTGCTGCTGACTACTCCGAATGCCGACTACAACGTGCTGTATCCGGCATTGGCCGCGGGAGAGTTCAGGCACCCCGATCACAGGTTCGAGTTCTCCCGAACCCAATTCCGCGACTGGGCAACCGAAACGGCCCGAGTCCACGGCTATTGCGTGGAGTTCGAATTTGTCGGAGCAATTGATCCGGTCCTTGGCGGGCCGACACAGATGGCAATCTTCACGAAGGAGGCACGAACGTCATGACGGTGTACGAGATTCCAGATCTCGCCCTGGTAGTACTCATCGGCGTCAGTGGCTCGGGAAAGTCGACCTTTGCGGCGCGCCACTTCGGTGAGTACGAAACCCTCTCGAGTGACACATTCAGAGGGTGGGTCAGTGATGATCCGAACTCACAGGAGTCGACGTCCGATGCTTTCGAAGTGCTGGAGTTCGTCGCGGCCAAGCGTTTGCGACGCGGACGCCTCACGGTGGTCGACGCGACCAACGTCCAGCCCGCCGCGCGCAAGCGACTCGTTGCGTTGGCTCGCGAGCACGACATACTGCCGGTGGCAGTCGTGCTCGATATTCCGGAATCGGTCTGTTCTGCGCGCAACGACGCTCGCTCTGATCGGACGTTCGGACGCGACGTCATTCGCCGCCAGCACCAACAGTTGACTCGCTCGCTTCGCGGGTTGGGCAAGGAAGGTTTCCGTTCGGTTCACATACTCAGAGGTGAGGACGCGGTTTCCGAAGCCACATTCTTGCGCCACCCGCTCCGCAGCGATCTGCGTGTCGAGCGTGGTCCGTTCGACGTCATCGGTGACATCCACGGATGTCGAAGCGAGCTCGAGACGCTCCTCGTGAAACTCGGCTACACCGTCGACTTCGGGACGGATGGCAGAGCTGTCGATGCGGTGCCGCCGGTCGGGCGAACTGCCGTCTTCCTCGGTGACTACGTGGATCGAGGTCCGGATTCGGTCGGTGTGCTGCGTCTGGTCATGGGGATGGTCGCGGCGGGACACGCGATAGCGGTTCCGGGTAACCACGAGAACAAACTCGTCAAGGCGCTGCGCGGCAAGAAGGTCACGCCGAGTCACGGACTCGCCGAGACCCTCGAGCAGATGGCCACCGAGTCGGCGGAGTTCCGCGAAAGCGTCGTCGACTTCTGTGACGGCCTCGTCGCGCACCTCGTCCTGGACGACGGCAAACTCGTTGTCGCGCACGCCGGTCTCAAGGAGGACTACCACAACAGGGCATCCGGTCGAGTCCGGAGCTTTGCGCTCTACGGTGAAACTACCGGTGAGACGGACGAATTCGGCTTACCCGTTCGATACCCGTGGGCGCAGGACTACCGAGGATCAGCGATGGTCCTCTACGGTCACACGCCGGTGCACGAGGTGGAATGGATCAACAACACCGCGTGCCTCGACACCGGGTGCGTCTTCGGTGGATCCCTCACCGCCCTTCGATACCCGGAACGAGAGATCGTGTCGGTTCCGGCGGAGCAGGTTTGGTACGAGCCGGTGGTACCGCTGGCACCGCCGACTCGTGATCCGGATGTGCTCGATCTCGCCGACGTCCTCGAAACGACCGGCGTCGACACCGAACTGCGCGGTCGAGTGTCCGTTCGCACCGACAACGCTGCCGGCGCCTTGGAAGTGATGAGCCGATTCGCGGTCGCGCCGCAATGGCTGCGGTACCTACCGCCGACCATGGCGCCCTGCGCGAGCGCCCAATCCGATGACTATCTGGAACACCCGTCGACCGCGTTCGACGCATACCGGGCCGGCGGAATCGGAACAGTGATCTGCGAAGAGAAGCACATGGGTTCGCGGGCAGTGGTGCTCGTGTGCCGTGATCGATCGGTTGCTCAGTCCCGCTTCGACGCTCCGGATGCGCTCACCGGGATGGTGCACACCCGCACCGGCCGCCAGTTCTTCGACGACGACCTGACTCAGCAGTTGATCGACGACATCGCCGCCGCAGTCACCTCCGCTGGGTTGTGGGAAGAGCTGGGCACCGACTGGCTGCTCCTCGACTGCGAACTGTTGCCGTGGAACGTCAAAGCGGAAGGTCTGCTGCGCTCGCAGTACGCGTCGGTCGCGGCGGCCGGGCGATCAGACCTCACAGCTCGCGAGGCCGTGTTGGCGCGGGCCGGGTCGCGGGGCCTGGACGTGGCGGAGATGTTCGAACAGACAACTGTTCGGGCCGCCAGTATCGAGCGCTTCGGCGAGGCGTACCGACGGTTCGTGTGGCCGACGAACGGACTGGACGGCGTCACCATCGCGCCGTTCCAGATTCTGGCGGCCGAGGGCCAGTCGTACGGGGAACGGGATCACGAATGGCACCTCGGTATTTCGGATCGCCTGGCCGCGGCCGACCCGAGTCGATTTACCACTACACGTCGCCTGGTGGTCGATCTCGGTTCCGAGGACTCGGTGTCCGAAGCGACGAAGTGGTGGGAGTCGCTCACCGGCGACGGTGGTGAGGGGATGGTCGTCAAACCGCTGGCGAATCAGATTCACGGACCGCGGGGGTACAACGCGAAGGTTCAGCCAGGGATCAAGGTTCGCGGCCGGGAGTACCTGCGATTGATCTACGGTGCCGACTACCTCGAACCGTCGACACTTGCTCGGCTACGCAATCGCAACCTCGGGCACAAGCAGTCGATGGCGCTTCGCGAGTACGCGCTCGGCATGGAGGCAGTCTCCAGGCTCGTCGACCGTGAACCTTTGTGGCGAGCGCACCAGGCCGTGTTCGCGGTGCTGGCTCTCGAATCGGAGCCGGTCGACCCGCGGTTGTGACGGCCGGTGCGCGGGCTCGGATTGATACCGTCGGGTATGGGTGTGATTGCTCGCTTGGACGGTTTCAATCGACGCCATCCGTGGAGTCACAACGATCACTACGGCCGGTGGGTTCTACGTAATCTGCGCGGGGTCAGGTCCGGTCGCGCTCTCGACGTGGGGAGCGGGACCGGCAATCTGATCGACCTCTTGCGTCGGCGGTTCGACGTGGTGGTCGGTGTGGAACCCGACCTGACAACCTCGGCCGCCGTGCGCGCAAGGTTTGTCGACGACGAGAACGTGATCATCGACGCGCAGCGGATCGAGGACTTTGCATCCGAGGCGAAGTACGACGCGATCACAGTCGTCGCAGCGTTGCATCATCTTCCACTCGAAGAATCGATGAAGCAGCTGAGTAGCCTGCTCGAACCGGGCGGGCGGCTCGTCGTGGTCGGGTGTTATCGGTCGACCACACCCACCGACGCACTCCTGTCGGTGTTGGCGACCGTGTGCAATCCCGTCGTCGGAGTCGTCAAGCATCGACGGGTTGCTTTCGAGCCACTGAAGGCGATGACAGCTCCCACCGCGGAACCGGGTGAGTCGATGGCTGACGTCCGGCGCGCGGCCGCGTTGTGTCTGCCAGGTAGCCGGATCAGGAGACGACTGTTCTGGCGATACACCCTGATCTACGACGAGAGTCCGGCCGGCGCGTCGGTGGGGGAGTGAGTAGACCGTTCCGGTTCCTGGGGAAACGCGCGTCGGCCGAACCCGACTATCGCCAACGAAGCGATCATCAGAGCGACCCCGATGCCCGCCAGATGTGAGAGCCCGCCACTGTCGACGACGGCCGCACCGAGCAGAGCGCCCGTTGCAATCGCGATCTGGAACACGACAACGTAGATGGCCGAGGCACGGTCGGTCCCGATAGGGACGGCGCGCAGAACCGAGGACTGGAGGCAGATCGGAACGGTAGTGAACGCCGCACCCCACAAGATCGTGGCGACGACAGCGAACGCTCCCATCGACGGCGCCAAGAGCCAGAAGATGGCCAGCGCGCCTGCCA
>NZ_CAURKP010000234.1:0-6754 GCF_963525155.1 uncultured Rhodococcus sp. | reverse complement strand
TCCTGGACAGGTGCGCGACACATCTCGCCCTGACGTCGCCACCCCAACGCCCCCGTCCACGACGCTGTACTCCGAGCGCCTGTGGGTGCCGATCTGGTGGTGGATCGCCGGGCTGGCCGTAGCCGGACTCCTCGCGGCCGAGGTCCACATGGGCCGCCCGGGGCTTCTCTCGTACCTGGCGTACGTCGTACTACTCCCGATCCCGATCTGGGCGGCATTCTGGCTCAGCCGGATGCGCGTCGAGGTGGTGGAGACAGCAGGGGTGAAGGAATTGCACGTGGGTAGAGCCCACCTGCCGGTCGAATTGATTTCACGGGCGGCAGCAGTGCCGGCTTCCGCGAAGAGTGCTGCGATGGGGCGCCAACTCGATCCGTCGGCGTTCGTCCAGCATCGCCCATGGGTCAAGACAATGGTGTTGATCGTGCTCGACGACCCGGAGGATCCCACGCCGTACTGGTTGGTGAGCACACGTCGTCCCGCTGATCTGCTGGCTGCGCTGGATCTCTGACCAGCGCGGTCACAGCAAAGCAGTACTTCCCGACCCTTGGTCGACCCTCGCGCTGACGGGTCGACCACCGGGAAGGGAGATCAGGCAGCGCAGTCCATGCATACGAGCTGTCCGTTGGCATCACTGGCCAGGCGGCTGCGGTGATGAACCAGGAAGCAGCTCGAACACGTGAACTCGTCTGCCTGCTTCGGAACAACTCGAACCGAGAGTTCCTCGCCGGAAAGGTCGGCACCCGGCAGCTCGAAGGACTCCGCGGTGTCCGTCTCGTCGATGTCGACGACGGCTGACTGCGCTTCGTTGCGTCGCGCCTTCAGCTCCTCGAGCGAGTCCTCCGAAACCTCGTCGGACTCTGTACGCCTCGGTGCGTCGTAGTCAGTTGCCATCTCGTCTACCCCATCCTCTTCGTGTATCCCGGTCCCGTGTGCGCCGAGAATCCGGTAGATCCTTGATGCGCATGGAAACCGCCGTGGCATCCAGATCATTCCCTGTCGCTGCATAACGCTGCAGGACTGGAATTAGTGCCCGGAAGTTCCTTCCGAGAACGTGATCTGCGCCTCATTTGGTTGTCATTTCGGCGTCCGGCCGATGCCCAGTTGAACGACCTGGGCCGCCAGACAGTAGCCGACGTGAGCACGAAAGTAGTAACCGAATCGGAAATTTCCGAAAAATGACTGCGAATTGTCACCAAGGCAAGAGCAAGCTGTGACCTTTCCACGATGTTTTCGGGCCGAATCCGGGTAGAAACAGGCCGGTAATCGGCCAACTGCCGTTTCGCAATCGACAAGGACTCGACGCGTCGAGCCTCGCTTCGGCTGTCTCGTCACACAGGCCCTCTAAGGTAGGCACCGAACGTCATGCCGGCGCCGCTCGGCCCGATGGCGAAGTAGAAGTTTCGTCAAGAAAGTCGAGGGATACCGTGGTTTCTCTGATCACCGAAGGCAGCTCTACCGATGACCAGGGACGTCCGTTCCGCCGTCGGCGCGCGTGGCCGGTGATCGCCGTGTTCGCGGTACTCGCATTGATCGGCAGTGTCTTGTGGGTCCGCATCCTGAGCGCCGAGGCGGAAGTCAGTGACACCGTCGCCTGCAACCTGCCGCAACCTTCGTCCGATCCTTCGGCAGCGGCGCCACTACCGCTGGGAACCGTCGTCGACCGCTCGAAGCTGCTCGACGTGGATCCCGCTCCCCTCGCCGCCACCAAGGTTCGTGTGTTCAACGCCAACGGTGAACACGGCCAGGCGGCCCAGGTGGCAGCGCAACTGAGCGAGTTCGGCTTCTCCAGCGCGCCGGACGTCCAGGTCGGAAACGACCCCGTCTACGTCGACCAGAACATGGAGTGCCAGGGTCAGATCCGATTCGGAGCGAACGGCCTCGCCGCCGCCAGTTCCGTCTGGCTGGTCGCCCCCTGCGCCGAACTGGTCCAGGACGGCCGCGGCGACGACACCGTCGACCTGGCTCTCGGCACCTACAACAAGGGCGCCCTGACCCCCAACACCGACGCCACCGCGATCTTGCATGCTCTGGCCGAGCAACCCGCAAACGCCGAAGTCGCTCCGATGGACATCGCACTGCTCAAAGCAGCGCGCACGGCGCGCTGCTGACAGGCCTCAGCTCGGAATCGGCTGATCTGCGCCGATCGAACTGAGCATGTGCGCGAACTGCTCGGCGATCGCCGGAGCGACTGCGTAAACGACATCGCCGTCGGCCGACGTGGAATTGGGCGCCGGGACGTTGATCACGGCGCCCGCTTCGGAAGCGATCAAGGAGCCGGCTGCCCAGTCCCACGGACTCAGTCCGTGTTCGAAGTGAGCGTCGACCCGGCCGGTGGCGACCATGCACAGATCCAACGCAGCCGAACCGATGCGTCGGATGTCGCGGACCTGCGGCAGGATCTGCCCGATCAACGTGCCCTGCACCTTCCGGCGATCCGCTCCGTAACCGAAGCCGGTGGCCAACAGCGCCATTGACAGCTCGGTCACCTCATTGGCTTGCAGGTCGCTGACGACGCCGTCGGCCGTGGTCATGGTTGCACCGCCGCCCCGATGCGCGGCGTACGTGGTTTCCAACGACACGTCGACGACAGCCCCGGCTACCGAGAACCCGTCGATCTGTACGGCCACCGAGATGGCGAACGCGGGGATTCCGTAGAGAAAATTCACCGTGCCGTCGATGGGATCGACAACCCATCGAACTCCCGCGGAATCGTCGGTGTCTCCGCCACCTTCCTCACCCAAGATCGAATCTGCAGGCCGCCATTGCGCCAGAAGGTCGCGAATCACCTGTTCGGTTTCGGTATCGACCACCGTGACGGGATCGGTGGGCGTGCTCTTCGCCGCAACCGAACCACCCTCGGCGGCACCGGAACCCACCAGGCCGAATACCTCGGGCCGACGCAAGCGGACGTGTTCGGCTGCGCGTTCGGCGACGGCTACGGCTACTTCCCGCAACTGTGCGGGGTCCAGAGAATCGGCGGAAAAGTCGGGCAACGTTCTTTCTGAAGGGCGCACCGGACCATCGCAACACATCTCTACCGAGGGGCACCACTCGAACGTCTCGAGGTGGGCGGTTCGAGAGGACGCGCCCGGGTCCTTGTTCGGGTTAGTGTTTGCAACGGTAGATCGTGACCTCGAATTCGACACTCAGGAGCGCAGGACGATGACAACCACAGGTTTCGGGATCGACGTCGGCGGCAGCGGCGTCAAGGGCGGCACGATCGACCTGAGCACCGGGGAAATGATCGGTGACCGCATCAAGATCCTGACCCCGCAGCCCTCCACACCCGATGCGATCGCGGGCACTGTCGCCGAGATCGTCGAGCAGGCCAAGTGGACCGGTCCGGTCGGCATCACCTTGCCCGCTGTCGTGACCGGCGGCGTCGCGCGCAGCGCCGCGAACATCGACAAGTCCTGGATCGACACCGACGCGGCCGCTCTGTTCGGCAAGGCGCTGGGCGGGCGCGAGGTCACCGTCCTCAACGACGCCGACGCTGCCGGAATCGCCGAGGACTCGTTCGGAGCGGGCAAGGACACCTCCGGCGTCGTGATCTTGTTGACCTTCGGCACCGGAATCGGATCTGCCGTGCTGCACAACGGAGTTCTGTTGCCCAACACCGAGTTCGGTCACCTCGAGGTCGACGGCAAGGAAGCCGAGCACCGGGCGGCGTCGTCGGTGAAGGAGAAGAAGGACTGGAGCTACAAGGAGTGGGCGGTCGAGGTCTCGCGAGTTCTGACCACCTTCGAGAACCTGCTGTGGCCTGATCTCTTCATCGCCGGAGGCGGTATCAGCCGCAAGCACGAGAAGTGGATTCCGCATCTGACCAACCGCACGAAGGTCGTCCCCGCCACCCTTCTCAACACCGCGGGAATCGCCGGAGCTGCGCTCGCATCGGTCGGACTGACCAGGCCGGCCTCCGTCGCCGGATGAGAAAACCTGCACGTGAAAAGCGGAAAATCTACCTGTTACGGCCCGCCGTGACGTAAGAGTTTCCTGAGAGTCGTTACAATGGTGAAGTCCGGCTGCGCGCCGGCCAACAACCATTGACCTCTCCGCCGGATCACCACTCTGGCGTGACGCCGCACGACACCGTCACGAAAGGGCGTACGTGGCAGCCACCGATACACGTCAGACTGCTGATTCTCCATCAGAGTCAGAGCCACAATCTCCAGCCGTGGAGGCGGCCACCGTCACCGCTCCGGCAGCCAAGAAGGCTCCGGCGAAAAAGGCCCCCGCCAAGAAGGCAGCAGCAAAGAAGGCTCCGGCCAAGAAAGCTCCGGCCAAGAAGGCAGCAGCTAAGAAGGCCAGCCCCAAGAAGGCCGGCGATCCTGACGCCGAAGACGGCGATGTCGAGTTGGAAGACATCGACATCACGGACGGCGACCTTGCCGAGGTCGAGTCCGATGTCGTCGAGGTCGTAGCAGTCGGCGAAGACGAAGAGACCGCTGCAGAGCCGTCCGAGAAGGACAAGGCTTCCGGCGACTTCGTCTGGGACGAGGAAGAGTCCGAGGCTCTCCGTCAGGCACGCAAGGATGCCGAACTGACGGCGTCCGCCGACTCGGTTCGCGCTTACCTCAAGCAGATCGGCAAGGTCGCACTCCTCAACGCCGAAGAGGAAGTCGAACTGGCCAAGCGCATCGAGGCCGGCCTCTACGCCGTGCAGATCATGCAGGACCTCGCTGACAAGGGCGAGAAGTTGCCTGCGGCTCAGCGACGCGACATGAGCTGGATCTGCCGCGACGGCAACCGCGCCAAGAACCACCTCCTCGAGGCCAACCTCCGCCTGGTCGTCTCGCTCGCCAAGCGCTACACGGGCCGCGGCATGGCGTTCCTGGACCTCATCCAGGAAGGCAACCTCGGTCTGATCCGTGCAGTCGAGAAGTTCGACTACACCAAGGGTTACAAGTTCTCGACCTACGCCACGTGGTGGATCCGTCAGGCCATCACCCGCGCAATGGCCGACCAGGCTCGCACCATCCGAATCCCGGTGCACATGGTCGAGGTAATCAACAAGCTCGGCCGTATGCAGCGTGAGCTGCTCCATGACGTGGGCCGTGAGCCCACGCCGGAAGAGCTCGCCAAGGAAATGGACATCACGCCGGAGAAGGTGCTGGAAATCCAGCAGTACGCGCGTGAGCCGATCTCTCTCGACCAGACCATCGGCGACGAGGGCGACAGCCAGCTCGGTGACTTCATCGAGGACTCCGAAGCTGTTGTCGCAGTCGATGCCGTCTCGTTCACCTTGCTGCAGGATCAGCTGCAGTCGGTACTCGAGACGCTGTCCGAGCGCGAAGCCGGCGTGGTTCGCCTCCGCTTCGGTCTCACCGACGGTCAGCCGAGGACTTTAGACGAAATCGGACAGGTCTACGGCGTCACGCGTGAGCGTATCCGCCAGATCGAATCGAAGACGATGTCGAAGCTGCGCCACCCGTCGCGTTCGCAGGTTCTGCGCGACTACCTCGACTAGTCACCAGCTATGCACAGAAGAGCCGCTCTCCGGATCGCCGGAGAGCGGCTCTTGTGCGTTTGCCGCCTCAGACCAAGAGTGTGTCCCGGAGTTGTGCGACATCGTCCTCGCTCAACTGAAGGCCGTCCCGGACGTAGTTGGCGAAGTTGCCGTACACCCGATCCACCGTGGCGAAAGACGTGTCCAGCCAAGACTGTTCGACGCCGTCGATGAACGCGCTCCCCGTGCGGGGTCCGGTGAGGTACTGATTACTGAGCATGTAATCGGCGTTCACGTCGGTGCGACTGACGCCGAGGACGGTCAGGAGAACTGCGGTCATCCAACCGGTACGGTCCTTGCCCGCCGAGCAGTGGTAGAGGACTGCACCGTCGGTGTTCGCGACGTTCACCAGCGCGTCGTGGAATGCGCGGCTCGCCCCCGGATCGGTCACCATCAACGCGTACATCGTCGGCATGTCCACCAGCGCCGGGAGGTTGGCGGGGTTGGTTCCGATGACGTCGAACCAGTTGCTTCGCGCCCCGTTCGGAAGGCGATCCTGCGAGAGCGTTCGTTCGACGACCGTACGGAAGTCGTCGACCGATTCCACTCCGCGTTCGCTCAACGACGCGAGATCCGACGGTGTCAGCTTGTCGAGGGCATTCGAGCGAAATACCTTCCCCCACCGAACGGTCTGCCCGTCCGCGGCGTCGTAGCCACCGATGTCACGCGCGTTCGACGCACCCTCGAGGTGTAGCGATCGATCCGCGGCAACCTGCGCAGCTGTGGGTCCGGCGTGGTCGAGAGCGGGAATTCCACCGGCGAGCGCCGGGACCGGTGCACACGAGATGATCAGCGCACACAGAGCGGTCGCGGCGGGACGGGCGATTCTGTTCGACATCCGGACAGAATAGGACCGCAATCAGGACTTCGTTCGAACCTTGATGTACAACGAGGCGACCGGTTCGATAACTCTTGCCGCCACCGGGCCGATGACCGCCATCAGGAGCACGTAAGCAGTTGCCAATGCGGCAAGTTCGGCGTCGACGGCGCCTGCGGACACCGCGAGGCCGGCGATGATGATGGAGAACTCACCGCGGGCGATCAGAGCGGCACCGGCGCGCGCCTGACCCATTCGCGCGACACCCTGACGTCTGGCCGCCCAAGCGCCGGTTACCAGCTTCGTGATCGCCGTGACCACTGCCAGGATCGCGGCCCATCCGAGGACTGGCGGAATGGAACTGGGATCGGTGTTGAGACCGAAGACCACGAAGAACATTGCAGCGAACAGATCTCGAAGGGGCTCGAGTA
>NZ_CAURKP010000233.1:0-6861 GCF_963525155.1 uncultured Rhodococcus sp. | reverse complement strand
TTGTTGAGAACCGCACTCAGATCGTCTTTGATCGTCGCGGGAGTCAGGGCCGTCTTGCCGGTGTTAGCACCGGTGACCGTGTACGTAATGGTGTCGCCGGCCTGAACCGTCGAACCGGAAACCGGATCAGCCGTCTTGGTCAGCGTGAAACCAGGCATGGGATGCGTCGTGCAGAGATTGGTTGCAGGATCGCATGTTGTGGGAGGAGTTGTTGTCCCCGGAACGAGGTAGTTGTTCAGGACTTTGTTACCACCGTCTTTGACCGTGACGGTGTAGGTGACTGTCCCTTTGCCGCCGGCTGGCAATGTGCCGCCGACTTTGATTTTGTCGGCGCCATCCAATGCAGCGGTGAGTCCGCCGGTAGCAGCACCGACCGCAACCGTTCCGTCATCAATGACGTCGGCGAGGAAGTCCGTGTAGTCGATCGGTGCCGGCGCAGTGCCGGGATTCTCGAAATTCAGAGTGTAGGTGATTGTTTGGCCGATATTGACCGTCTCACCGGTAGGTGGTGACGACGACTTCTTCACGAGAACCGGGGTATTGATGATCTTGCAGTACGCGTTGTCACCAGGTGCTAATGCTGTCTGCGCAACTCCACCAGCTTGAAGATTCTTGGCCACACCATTGACCTGGCAGTCCCACTTCGTCGCGTAGTTCGCGGTCTTGGTCGCCGAAGTAGTGGGCTTCTCCCAGAACGTGACGGGGGTAGGCGTCGTGTCAGCGAGGAGCATCCTCCAACCGGTGGAAGCGGTGGTTGCTGTAGCCCCCGTATCGGTGCTCTTGAGCACCTGCCCGCTCGCGGCATTTGCATCGGCGAAAGTACCGGTGCTTGTTCCGATGGTGAAGTCGTCGCCAGGACTGACTCGCGTAAGTTCCTTGTCGATCTTGACCCTCGGCAGCAAAATGCCGAACGCAACACCCTGCCGAGACGTGTCCGCTGTGGTGTTTCCGAAAGTGCCGGCGAAGGAAGTCGGCGCTGTCGCCGCCAGTACTACCGTTCCAGGTGAGTAATTCTTACTGAGGTCGTTGTCCCACCACGAGTTGCATCGAACCGAAGTCGTACCCACCCCAGTCAAACCATCGGCTCCGCCGACCGTGCCGTTGCACGCCCGAATCGGTGGCCATCCGGTGTCTCCGGGTATGCCCATGGTGCGATCGATCTGACGGAAGCTCTTGTCCGACTGGAACGACAGGAATTCCTTGTTGTTTGCGGCAACAGGGTCCGTCGATTCGGCATCCGCCACAACAAGCCCGTAGTTGTTGACGGCTCCGTTGGGCCCATTCATCACGATATTGTCGAGCTTGACTGTTCCGCCGGACTGGACCCTCGTCGACCCGTTCATGTCCGGAACCGTTTGGTACAAAGCAGGCTTGACTGTGTTGGGAACACCCGTATACGCGACAGTGCCGAGCGACGAGAATTTCGCCTCGGCAGGCAAGGGACGCGCAGTGACGCCCGTATGCGGCTTTGTCGTAGATCCGTCGATCGAGTTGACCAGCTTGGCATTGAAGCTGATGGAGTAGATATCCGTCAGCTTGACCGTCATCGGCTGTCCAGCTGCTGAGGTTGCGGCAGCCTGGTTGAACGTCGACATATCGATCCAGCAGATGTTCTGCGAGAGATTGCCGGTATTGGGCGCACTGAACGCACAGCCCGTGGGCGGTTGCTCGTCCGGCAGGACAGCAGCGCGAGCCGGCGCCTGAGCCTGAACGGGGCCGCCGAGCGTCGCGGCCGGCTGCGCTGACGCAACCACTGCCGTCGCGCCGGAGATACCGAGAATCATCGCGATGGCGGTCCATACCACCGTCCACGCTCGCATCCAGGGTGGGAGCCCTGCGGTGAATATGGCCGACCTTGTCGGCGGTATGTCGTTAGGCATTTCTTACTCCCCAGGATGTGCCTGATCGATGTTCGATGGACGGAGATGCGAGAGCGCTGGCGCGAACTCCCGGTTGATCGGTTGGTTCGGGTCGATGCGCCTGTTTTCGGCTGATCGACCTCACACCGGACGCTGTTGCCGGTCCTGTCATTCGAGCTCCTCTTCGGAAACACCTGCGTGTTGGAAGAGCCGCCCTGAACAGGACCTTGGCCCTCGAAATCCGCGCAAATCGAGAGCAACCTTCCAGTTATCAGGAACAAGATAACAGATAACCGGGAGCTTGCCCATCGAAAGTCGGACAAAGCAGACCGATCGACGTTTTTGTTCGTAGATCGGACAAGCTTCGAGGAGCAGTGTTGTCCGAGCGGACAATTCAGCCCTCGGAGTGCGGCACCGCGGCGAACGCGATGACATTCACCGTTTCCGCTGACCAGATCGGGTGACGACCAACCTCGAGGAAGATATGGAATCTGGACAAATGCCCAATATGGATAAGGCCTGTTGGATGCGCCACAGACCCTCGAACGACGTTCGGAAACCCCGTCCTGCATGGAGTCCGATCACGCGTGCGAGCCCGTCGAAATTGATCGAATTGATCCAGACCACACTCAGCGACGGCTGCCGGTAACGAAGCATCCCGAGGCTCCGATAATTGGATTGCGAGGCACCAACTTCGCCCGAAACCGGGCGGCCGCCTTCGATTCAAACCCAACTTCAAGTCCGTTTTGTAGCTTTTCAGGCAGAGCAGTTCTGCTCATTTTCTGCCGTAGCTATTTTCCGATCCTGCTCAGCTAGTCGAAAGTTCAGCGACCGTGGCTACCGCCCGGCAGAATTCTCGTAACTGACGAGCAACAACCGGACTAACCAGCCAAGCGTCACAAGAGTGCCAAAAAGGGCCCTTCCGCGTGCCTCGAGGCAAATGCATCGAGGGCGAAAGGGCCCGAACCGGGCACCACGGAGCCAAGGGCCCCGCCGCAAACTAGCTGCTGCCGAACCCCACACTGTTGGCGTAGCGATCGAAATCGCCCTGGGCTCCGCTGTAGACGTTGATATCAGTGTTTCCGGTGATTCCGGGGATGCGTCCGGTGCTGGTGTACTGCCAGAAAGTCCAGTTGGACCAACCGCCGGGTAGCGGCCCCGGTGCGTTCTGCCCGTTGTAATCGGCGATCCACAGCGGGTAGTGGTTGAACTCGGTGGTGTTGGCCATCTGAGTACGCCAGAAGTTGGGATACGTGTAAATGATGGGCTGCCGCCCGGTGAGTGCCTGGACTGTATTCAAGTAGCGATGAGTCCAGTCGATGACCTGCCCGGCGGGCAGTCCCTTCGCGTCCTCGAGATCCAGAACGGGCGGGAGGTCACCAGGTCCGTTGATACCCAGGACGATCGCCGAATAGAAGGCGGCCTGGGCTTCGGGGGACTGGCGAACGTCTGCGTAGTGGTAGGCCCCGCGCGAGACGCCGGCAGCACGCATGACCAGGCAATCCTGGATGAAGTACGGATTGACGTAGTTGAGCGACTCGGTGGCCTTGACCATCGCGAACTCGTGCCCTGACGCCTTGACCTGGAACCAGTCGATTCCGGTTCCGTCCACGTGTTGCCACGAAGAGACGTCCGGGCCACGGGGAGCGTCGGCAGCGGCGAGGCCAGGTGCCGTGATCGCGATGGCAGCTGCCATCGCGATCGGGGTGAGCTTGCCCAGTGTCCTGACGATCCGTCGCTCGACCATTTCCCGAGACTAAGGTCGACTAGTCCGTTTTGTCCCCTAATTCAGGGAATGTTCACTCAACCGAGCCAATCGAGAACAGCCGCAGCGGTCCACGACTGTTGCATACTGCCCAGCGGCTCACCGGTGAAAGGCTCGTAGTATTCGGCAAAACTGCCATCGCTGGCCTGCCGCAACCCCTCCGAACGCAAGACGTGCGATCTCTCGGCCCACCCCCGACGCGCGAACGCCCACGAGAACAACCACGTGATCACCGGCCACACCGGGCCACGCCAATACTCCCGGGGACGGAAATCGCCGGAAACCGGAGACGTCGACGGTGGGACAGCAAACCGCATGTCCGGGTGACCACAGAATTTGGGCCCCTCGAAAGTGCGCAACAGAGCGCGCTCGGCATCGCGGCTCAGGCCGCCGCACAGCAACGGCGCAAACATCGCGATGGTCTCGGTATGAACCCATCGCCCGGTGCGAAGATCGAAATCCTTTGCTGCACCTGATCGTTCATCGGTGGTGGCAATCACCCCCTGCCGGAATCGATCTGCCCAACCGCGCAGATCACGGACGTCGGAGTTCGGCCGCGAATGCTCCTCACCGATAGTTGCCAAGACGTCGCATGCCATCGAGAAAACCGCACTGACAAACACGTCCTCGACGGCAAAACTCATGGCAGTGGCGAGTTGAGAATCCTCGTACCGCACGGCCTTCATCTCTTCGAGAAGCCAAAGGTAGCGGTCGTATTCGTTATCCGTGGGCCGCTGAGACAGGTCCGTCACCACAGCGAGATCAGCACGCTGATACGCAGGAACTTGTCCCGCAACAACATTCGCGTACGCCAGATCCCACCGCGGAGAGTTGTCCATCCCAGATTCCCACCCGTGATAGAGCGCGATACGGCCGTTGCCGTCGAGATCGCGGGCCTCCGCCAACCACCGGTGCCACCGAACCAGATCGCTCCAGCGTCGGTCGAGGAACTCTTCCGCGACCGCACGCGTCGTACGTCCGTGCCGACGCGAATGATCGAGAATCCGCTGCACCGCGATCGCGTGAACGGGGGGTTGGGTGATTCCCGATGTAGCGGTACCCAAAGGAGCATGCGCTGCCAACGCATTGACATCCCACCGCGTCGGGCCGGGGAAGTAGCCGTCGACACCGTTCGCGAACACGATGTGCGGAATCATTCCGTTCTTCCACTGAGCCGAGAGCAAGGTATCGAGCTCTACTACCGCCCGTTCGACGCTGAGCGGCGCCAGACCTACCGCCACGAACGCGGCGTCCCAGCTCCACATGTGGGGATACAGCTTCGGGGCAGCGCTGGTCATCGTGCCCAGGTCGTTTCCGCGCAGCAAGTAGGCAGCTCGGGCGGCGAGCTGAGTCGGGGTAAATCCGCGGTCGGCCATAGATGTCTATTTTGCGACGCGTCGAGCCTTTGCGCTCACCGAGCACGAATCCGGCGCTGCAGCCGCAATAATGAAGGAAGTCCGTCAGGTGATCTCGGAGTGGAGGCCTAGTGCGCGAGAAGATCAAAGCACTGCTGTTCGACGTCCAGGGCACAGCGACCGATTTTCACAGCACACTGTGCCGAGAGGCCCGTCGAATCACCGACGCCGACGTGGACTGGCCAAGATTCGTCAATCTCTGGCGCGCTGAGTACTTCGCGAACACCTCCGAGGCCGACGACTCCACAGGCGAATGGGTGACAGTACATTCGGTGTACCGCGAGGCTCTGCGCAAGCTGTTGGCCCGCGAGAGCATCGAACTTTCCGATGCCGAACAGGAAGAACTCACCACCGCCTGGAAATTCCTGGACCCGTGGCCCGACACTGTCGCCGGCCTGACAACCCTGCGCCAGCAGTACACAATCGCTGCCTTGTCCAACGCCGACGTGAATGCCGCAGTCAGCATCTCCCGGCACGGAAATCTGCCATGGCATGCCGTCTTCACTGCCGAAATGGCCGGCGTCTTCAAACCAGATCCGAAGATCTACCACCTGGCTGCTCGATATCTCGGGTACGACCCGGCCGAGATCATGATGGTTGCCAGTCACAAATATGACATCCGGGCAGCCAAAGCTCTCGGATTCCGCACAGCCTTCATAGCTCGACCACTCGAATTCGGAGCCAGGGGCAATCCCGATGTGTCCTTCTCCGACGAGTTCGACATCAACGCCGAGGACTTTCTCGATCTGGCAGCGCAATTGGTCCACTGATCCCGTGCCTGCGCGTCGTTGCTGGTATTCCTACGTGAAGGAATATCGAAACGGACAGGCGGTTTGGAATTCATGGGCACCAAGGAAGACAGCGCTACCCGCGAACGCAAGGCCCTGCGGTACTCGCTCGTGGTCGCAACGGCGTTGGCTGTGCTCGCCGCATTCTGGGGCTGGATCTCGCAGTCCCAGGTGATCCTGCTCGACGGTGTGTACGCCCTCATCGGAATGGTGTTGACGGCGATCTCACTGCGGGTCTCGCGGATAGCCGACTCGGGCCCCACCGCACGCTTCCCGTTCGGTAAGGAGGCATTGATCCCGGTCGTCATCGCTGTCCAGGGCATGGCACTACTGGCGACGCTCGCCTACGCCGCAGTCGAGGCAGTTCGTGTCATCCTCGCGGGCGGAGCCGACGTCACCGCGGGGTCTCTGGTGGCATACGGCGCTGTCAGCGCGGTGGTGTCGATCATCATCTGGCGCTACGTCCGACAAGTCGACCGCACATCCGATCTGCTCGTCGCCGAAGCCAGGCAATGGGGAGCGTCGGCTGCCTTCAGCGCGCTGGTCGCGGTCGGTGCTGTCGTCGCAATGATCCTGGGCCGCACCGATTTTTCCGACGCCGACCGATATGTCGACTCCGTCTTGGTCCTCCTCGGCTGTGCGATGCTGGTCCCGCAACCGTACGCACTTCTGCGAACCGCACTGATCGAACTCCTCGAAGGTGCTCCCGGCGAAAACGTTCAGGCCCGCGTGCACGAAGCCATCGCCGTCGTCCGCGACGAATTCGGTTTGGACGAACCGACTCTCACCATGAGCAAGGTGGGTCGCAAGCTGTATGTCGAAGCGACGTTCATGGTCGCGCCACACAGCTGGGACATCGACGGTGAAGACGCAGTACGACGCTCGTTCGCCACCAGCCTCGCCGATCTCCCCTACGAACCGTGGCTGAACATCGAACTGACTACAGATCCGGCGCTGATGCTCTAGCGACGGAATCTGCTCTCGAACAACAGAATCACGACGGCCGGGCCCACCTCACCTTCTCGAAAACGTCC
>NZ_CAURKP010000232.1:0-6910 GCF_963525155.1 uncultured Rhodococcus sp. | reverse complement strand
ACTTCCATGCCTGTTCCTCAGGACCGCGGCCCACTGAGCGACACTCTCGTTTCCATTCTGCGCTCCTCGGCCGATCCGAGGGATATTACGGCTGCAGCTGACGCGTACGAGGATGCACAGTCCACCGACCTCACCTACGACATTCTTCGTGACGACGACGCTCAGCTGACCCTGACGCTCCTCTACGAGCTTCATTTGCAGGGAATCGAGAACGTCTCGGACAAATGGGAGTGGAATCCCGACCTGCTCGCGGTGCGGTCGCGGCTCGAAGAGCGCTTCGAGTCCGCCATCGCGCAGCTCGTGGGGACAGTGGAGTCGTCTGGCGACGTCGTGGCCGACCTCTGGTCGATGACCGCCCCCAGTGCAGGCCCCGGTCTTGCGTCCTTCATGGCGAAGGATGCAACGATCGATCAGTTCTCGGAGGTACTGATTCACCGTTCGCTCAATCAGCTCCGCGAGGCGGATGTGCACACCCTCGGAATTTCGCGCCTCTCCGGTGCCGTCAAGGCCGCCCTCGTCGAAGTGCAGAGCGACGAGTACGGAGGCGGCCGCGCAGAGCGAATGCATTCGCGTCTTTTTGCCGACACCATGCGGGCTGTAGGTCTTTCGGACCGCTACGGCCACTACATCGATTCTGTTCCCGCGGTAACGTTGGCGTCGTTGAATGCTCTCTCGCTCTTCGGTTTTCATCGCCGCCATCTCGGAACGCTGGTCGGGCACCTGTGCGCTGTCGAGACCACGTCTGCGCTGCCGAGCAAACGATACAGCGCAGGACTGCGCCGACTCGGATTCGGTTCGGACGCGACACTGTTCTACGACGAGCACGTGGAAGCGGATTCCGTTCACGAACAGATCGCCGTTCGGGAACTTGCCGGCGGTCTCGCCTCTTCGCAGCCGCACCGCACTGATGACATCTTGTTCGGCGCCGCAGCGTGCCTGGCGTTCGACGATCTTCTCGGCGATCACCTCACATCGAGTTGGGAGAAGGGCAAGACTTCGTTGCGCGAATGATCACGAGTTGTTCGATTTCCTGACCGGTGGTGATCAACCCTCGTGCCTCGAGCATGGTGCGCCTCTCGCGCATCACGGGCCCGAAGGGAACGTACTTCCGGGCTGAAATCTCTACGGCCATACCGTGTTCTTCGAGTATCGCCTCGGTCTTGTCGACCCCACACAGCACCGATTGCAAGAGAAGCAGTGTGCCGCCCGGGACGAGCACCTCGTGAACGGTGGCTGCGATCCTGTCGATGAGGGCGCGTCCGTCCTTGCCTGCGTCCCAAGCACGTTCGATTCCAGCGGTAGGGAGATCATCTGCAAGAGCAGGGACGTACGGCGGGTTGGAGATCACCAGATCGAAGAGTTCGCCGTGCACCGCCTCGGTGAGGTCGCCACGACGGGAGTCGATCGAGGTTCCGTTGAGGATCCCGTTGAGACGAGCATTGGCACACGCTCGGCGAGATATGTCGACCCCGACGACGTGGCCTGCGCCTGCCGCGGATGCCGCGACAGCGAGGGCGCCGGTCCCCGTGCACAGATCCAGCACCCGACTGCGAGCGGTGAGGCGCTCGAACAGCAGCGCATCCGCCAGTAACGACGTGTCGTGTTGCGGTGGATACACACCAGGTAAACGCAGGATCATCATCGGCTCCTCTTTTTCAGGCGACATCGCACATCGCTGCGTGCGGCTACCCAGGAACCTCGGATTTCATGCAACATCGAAGCAAAGACCGCCTGGAACGGTTACATCGCCGCAATTTGCGGAGTAGACCTGAATCATGACAGGCAATGCGGACACCCCACAGGGAGCCGCGGCGTTTGCTTCCGCAGCAGATTCGCTCGACACCCTCGCCGAAGCGATTGCCGGACTCCGGTCCACTCTGAACACGGACGCGCATCTCGACTCCATGCTCCAACGTCTGGCCGAGACGGCGGTCAAAGCGCTGCCGGATGCCGATGCTGTCAGCGTGACGGTGCTGTCCGCCGATGGCCCACGAACTGCTGCATCTACCGCGGACTACCTTTCCGCGATAGACGATGCCCAGCATTCCGCCGATCGTGGTCCGTGCGTTGACGCTGCGCGCACCATGTCGTCGGTTCGGTCGAAGGTGGGTGATCACGACGACAAATGGCCGGAATTCACCGCCGAGGCCCGGAAACAAGGTGTCCGGTCCTACTTGTCCGTGCCGCTCACCATGGGCGAAGGAAGCACCGAACTTCTCGGCGCGTTCAACGTCTACGGATTCGCCTCGACAGAGTTCAAGCCCTTCGACGAAGAGTTGATGAAATTGTTCACCGCCGGTGCGGGCGCGGCGATCGCAGATTCACGACGCTGGCGTCAGGCACACGAGCACATCGAACAGTTGCACTGCGCCATGGAATCTCGTGCCGAGATCGAACAAGCCAAGGGCGTGCTGATCGCCATCCACGGCATCGACGCCGACGAAGCATTCAGCCGGCTCGTTCAGCAATCGCAGCACACCAACGTGAAACTGCACGAGGTGGCCCGGATGCTCGTCGATTCGGTGCGCCACCGCCGGTTCTGAAGATTCTTCGGTGCAAAACCCCGTTTTGCACCCGAAAGCACAGTCGCAAAACCCCGTTTTGTACCCCGCCGGCACATCTCTCAAACGTATCCAGAGATGTTTCACCGAAACAGTTTTCGACCTGCACGGCTGCTGGCGGTCGCGCGGCGGCACCCGTCCGAAATGTGGTTATCTGTTGAGAACCGGGACGAAAGAAGACCCGACCGTACCAGGGTGAGGAAAGGATCGTCACTGTGCCAATCGACCAGGTTCTTGTCGTAGTTCCCGCCCACAACGAAGCCGAAGACCTCCCCAATTGCCTTCGTGCACTCGCAACAGCGGCGTCGGCTTGCGTTGTCCCCGTCCGAGTGGTTGCCGTCCTCGACAACTGTTCGGACGGAACCGCGGGGGTCATCCCCGACGGGGTGGAAGTACTCCGCGTCGAGCATCAGAACGTCGGCCGTTCGCGAGCGACGGGTTTCTCTGCGTTCGGCTCGGATTTGGGGGCCTCAGCGTGGTTCGCCACGACCGATGCCGATTCGGTGGTCGGCCCCACCTGGATTGCGCGCCAATTGGAGTATGCGCGTACTGCGGACGTCGTCGCGGGCACCGTTCGCATCGCGGACTGGGAAGGCCATCCGCACTCCGTTCGCGAACGGTACGAACGTATGTACCACGCACATCCCTATGGTCGACACGGTCACGTCCACGGTGCCAACCTCGGTGTCCGCGCCGATATGTACTGGGACGTCGGAGGATTCTGCGATCTCGAAGAAGACGAGGATGTCGATCTCGTCCGGCGGTTGAGCGAGGCCGGTGCCTGTATCGCGTGGGCAGAGGACATTGCGGTCACCACGTCTGCGCGTCTCGACGGCCGAACTCCGGGCGGCTTTGCCGGACATATCCGTAACCTGGGTGGTACGACCGCCGATAACGAAGAAGCGGAGCTGGCACGATGAAACGACTACACACACTCCTGGACGCAGGTGGACTGTACTTGCCGCTGCCCGGCGGCGGCGCGACGGCCGCACGGTGGACCTCCCTGGCAGAGCTCACACGGGAGAATGTGGTTCTCGGCCGGATGGCTGAGGCTCACACCGATGCCGTCGCGATACTCACCGAACTCGACGGACCGGATCCCGAACCCGGGCAGCTGTGGGGAGTGTGGGCGGCCGAGCCACCCCAACCTGTGGTGAATGCGTCTGAGCACGTGGGGATCTGGACGCTCACCGGTCGCAAGTTGTGGTGTTCCGGCGCCAACACCTGCACGCATGCACTGATCACCGCCTTGGTCGACGGTGTCCCCTCCCTCTTCGCGGTCGAGCTCGGACTACCTGGGGTGCATCCCGTTCCCGATTCGTGGAAGGCCGTCGGTATGGCCGAAAGCGACTCCAGCGCGGTCGACTTCGACATGGTTCCGGCCATACCGGTCGGGACGGCAGGCGACTACCTGAGCCGCCCGGGGTTCTGGCACGGCGCGATCGGCGTGGCTGCATGCTGGTACGGCGGCGCCTGCGGCGTCGCTGATCCGTTGTACGACAAGGCTGCAA
Organism: uncultured Rhodococcus sp.; assembly: GCF_963525155.1. NCBI lineage: Bacteria > Bacillati > Actinomycetota > Actinomycetes > Mycobacteriales > Nocardiaceae > Rhodococcus > uncultured Rhodococcus sp. The sequence goes on along the minus strand of NZ_CAURKP010000232.1, from coordinate 2,838 downwards.
GCAGCGAAGACCCCTACGTACTCGCACACCTCGGTGCGGTCGATGCAGCGCTCGCCGCAGCGCGCAACGCGCTCGCAGTCGCGGCGGCCGAGATCGATGCGGATCCCTTCGACGAAAATGCCGAGGCCATGCATCGGGCACTCCGTGTGCGCGCAATTGTCGAGCGCGCCGCTACCGAGACCCTGGATCGGGTGGGACGCGCTCTCGGCGCCGCACCGCTCTGCATGGACGCCGCGCACGCCGCACGGGTAGCCGATCTCACCGTCTACTTGCGGCAGAGTCACGCCGAGAAGGATCTCGCCGAGCTGGGCCGGATTGCAGCCAAGGGGAAACGGCCGTGGTGAACTCGAAACTGTTCGCGCAGAAACCTGTCGACGACGGCGGTACTCCCGAATCGACATGGCGGGAGTGGGGAAGAAGTTTTCCGGAACTGGATCTCACCGGATGCTCACGATTGATCATCGTCGCTCCCCATCCCGACGACGAAATACTCGGTCTGGGCGGAACCGCTCTTCTGGCAATACTTTCCGGCATCAGTGTTCAGGTCGTATCTGTCACCGACGGCGGAGCTTCGCATCCCGATTCACCGACCGTGACTCAGCCCGAGATGGAACGCCGTCGACGGTCCGAGTCGGATCGGGCAGCGCGGGTCCTCGGAATTCCCACACCGGTTCGATTGAGCATCCCGGACGGAAAGATCGGCGAGAACCGACAGGAGTTGACCGACCGCCTCAGCTCGATTCTCGGTGATTCCTCGGCGGATACCTGGTGCGCCTCCACGTGGCGCGGGGACGGCCACCCGGACCACGAAGCCACCGGAGACGCGGCGGCGAGGGCGTGCGCGGACACTGGATCGCGCTTGATCGAGTATCCCATCTGGGCGTGGCATTGGGCCGCGCCGGATCATGCGGCAGTCCCGTGGGAAAGAGCACGAAAGGTGACCTTGCCCTCCGACGTTCAGGCTGCGAAATCTGCTGCCACCAATGAGTTCACTTCACAGATCGCTCCGCTTTCCGATCATCCCGCGGATGCACCCATCCTCCCCCGCCACGCGATGGAACGATTACTGAGGCCGTACGAGACGGTGTTCGTATGAGCGATCGTGAACTCCCCGCGGATTACTTCGCCAAGATGTATGCCGCACAGTCCGACCCATGGGATTTCGAATCCCGCTGGTACGAGCAGCGGAAGTACGCACTCAGTGTCGCTATGCTCCCGAAACCTCGATACCGTCGCGCATTCGAACCGGGGTGCTCGATCGGGGTTCTCACCGAGAAGTTGTCCGAGCGCTGCGACAGCGTTCTCGCCACCGACATCGTCCCGACCGCACTCGAGAGCGCTCGAGAGCGGCTTACCGGACATGACGCCGAATTTCGGCTCTGGGCGTTGGGTGACGACTGGCCCGACGAGACGTTCGACCTCGTCGTCATCAGCGAAGTCGGCTACTACCTGACCTTCGAAAAGCTCATCGAGGCAATGCTGCAGGTCGTCGAGCATCTCGAGCCTGGCGGAACGCTGCTGTGCGCCCATTGGCGTCATGTCGTACCGGAGTATCCGCAAAACGGTGACGCTGTTCATTCGGCTGTGCGCCAGACGCCGGGGTTGGCGCAGTTCGCGTCGTACCAGGACGAGGACGTGCTGATCGATGTCTTCGTGAAGGGTCCACCGTCACCACCGTCGGTAGCTCGTTCCGAAGGTCTGATCTAGTAGACCTGTGCGCGATTGAGGAGTGTGGGGACTCCTCAACCGCGCACGGGGGTCAGTCTCGCTGCTCCAACGCGAGGTCCGTATCCGACTGCAGTTCACCGACTTCGGACTTCAGGATCCGCATCGACCTGCCGAGGCCCCGGGCCGCGTCGGGTAGCTTCTTCGAACCGAACAGCACCACGAGCACTACCGCGACGATCGCCCAGTGAGTCGGGCTGAGCGCGCCCATCAGGCGGGTTCCTTGCCGTCGGGGTACACCGCATCGACCTCTACCTCGACGAGCCAACCGGCAACGGGCAGTCCGGCAACCTCGAGGGCGAAGCGGGTGGGCCGGGCGCTGTTTCGCTCGATCGGAGCGATCGGCTCGGCCGTGCCCATCGGCACCAACTCGGTGTCACCCGTGTCGAGATTGGTGTTGGCGAAGAACTGCCGGTACGCGCGATTCCATCCGGTGTAGTCGGCCTTGTCCGATCCCGGCGCGTTGTCGAGGAAGACGCGCATCGTCACGACGTCTTCGAGACTCAATCCCTGTGCTTCGAGGTTGTCGCGGATCTTCTTGAGTACGTTGATGCCCTGCGCCTCGGTGACGGTGACACCGGCCGGCAGAACACCGCCGGAGAACTGACCGTCGATGTACGACTCCGGCGAACCTTCCGGCGCCGCCTTGTTTCCTGCCGACGGGCCGATGCCGCTGGTCTTGTAGATTGCGGTGTCGCCGCCGATCGCGACGCCCTGAGCGATCATCGGGTTTGCCTGCCCCGCTTCGAGAATCGATTTCGAGACGAACGAACTCGATGTGGTCTCGGCGTCCGCCTCGTCAGACGAGCAGGCAGTGGCGAAGCCCAGTAGCGTGGTGGCGGCGAATGCCGCTGCAAGGACCTTGGTGCTGCGAGATTTCATGATGTGACCTCCAGAGAAAGTGATGGAAAACGAAGCACGTCAAGCAGTTTGCGCAACACGCTGATGCAGGTGGGTCACGACGTCCTGCGCGGACGTGAAGGCCCCGTGCTGCCAGGCGATGGCGTTGGAGAGGTGATCGCCGGCGAAGTAGATCCGGTCGACGGGTTCGAGCAGCTTGGTGTACTCGGGAGTTGCCATGCCGCCGTGGGAATCTCCCGCGCCGGCCCATGA
>NZ_CAURKP010000231.1:0-6942 GCF_963525155.1 uncultured Rhodococcus sp. | reverse complement strand
CTGGAAGTACTCGCCCGCCTCGGTGATGAGTGCAGACATCTGACGGGTGTCGTTGAGGAACGTCGACGGCAGCGGAGTCGAACCGATCTGCGACCCGTCCTTCGAGTCGATCACCGCGAAGGAGTAACCGTCCAGCGGAGAGGTGTTCGGAGCACCGTCTCGTGTCACGGTGTAAATCGAGCCGTCAGCCGTCGAGAGGTGGGGTACCGCGGAGCTACGAATCGTGTTGTCCCACACGACATGGCAGCCGACCGGATCGATGTCGACGCGGGTCATTCCGCCGTTGAAGGGTGCCGTGGCGGGGACCGCTGGACCGGCACCTTCAGGAGTCGTGGGGTACGGGTATCCGTAAGTGCCGGCGACGTAGACGGAATGACCGATGCCGACGGGGGAGTTCTCGCTGCCGCTCGGTGAGCCGTCCTGGCTGGCAGCGGACAACACCGGCTGCGTGCACACCTCGGCGCCCGTATCAGCGCGATAGACATGCAAGCTCACTGTCGGGTGGGCGTTGTCGACGATGGTCAAGAAATCGCTGCCCGTCGACGGGCCGAAGTATGTCGGCGTCGATCCGGTTCCCCAGCTGAGCTGACCCGGATTACGGGCCGGCCCGCGGTCATACGGCTGACGCCAGTCGATGACGACCTCGTCGCCATTTCGTTTCAGTTGGTAGAGCGCGTGGGTCGTTGCGACGGCAGTGCCCGTCGGGGAGGTGGAGATGCTGTTCTGCACCTGTTCACCTTCGGGGAGCGCAATGCTGTGCGCGATTCGATCCGCGCCGACATACCCGACGGTGCCGTGCCCGGTGGCGAACCAGACATTGCCTTCCCAGTCCGGAGCGAGGCCGGTGACGTTGTCGTCGGCGGCAACCGCACCACTGAGATCGATGACATCCGCGAGTTCCAGCCGCCAACTGCCGTCCGGATTCTGCGCATGGGAAATGCGGACCAGTTGACGGTTTCCGTCGACGGCGACGAGACGGTTCTCGTTGTCGAGGTAGGCGTAGACGCCGCCGAGCAGACTGCCCTTCGCGAGCGGCAGTTGTGCTACGGATCTACCCAACGGCGTGGCGTCGGCCTTCGGATCGATCAAATGGATGGTCGGGATCTGGCCGATCATCGTCGTGCAGAGCGAGACGATCATGCCGTCGGAACCCTGGAGGACCGTCGGGCAGGCGGCCATCATCGGGAAAGCTGTCACCTCGTGTGGGCCGGTTCCTGGACCAGGCAGCGGCGTGACGTCGGACGAGCCCGCGTCACCGTGCATGGTGGAAGTACCGACGGGACCGAGGTACGGATTTGCAGGTGCGAGTGGACCGGACACCGAAGGGGTCGCCGTTGCGGGTCCGGCACACAACATGACTGTTGCGGCCACACAGCCGACGATCTGAGCTGTCCGTCGTGTACTCACGTGAACTTGAACCACCTTGCTGCGCAGACTCCGGCCACTGCGGCCCAGATGAGTAGTACGAGAATCGAGAACCAGTCCATCGAGGTGTCTAGGGCCGCTTCGAGTGCGTGTGCGAGAGCACCGGACGGAACAATGCGTACCAGCGTGTGAACGGCGGTCGGGAGTTCACCACTGGCGAAGACCACACTGCCGATGCCCACCATGATGAACCACAGGATGTTGGCGAGAGCGAGAACGATCTCTGCTCGCAAAGTACCGCCGAGCAGTAGGCCAAGCGCTGCAAATGTGACAGTACCGATGGCAATGACCACTGCGCCGAGTACAAGTTCGACGAATGACGGACGCCATCCCAACGCCAAACCGATAGCGCCGAGCAAGAGTGACTGCAGAGCCACGACGATGATGACGGCAGCGCTCTTGCCTGCGATGATTCCCCACCGCGGTAGCGGCGTTGCACCGAGTCGCTTGAGCGCGCCGTATCGGCGGTCGAATCCGACGGCGATGGCCTGTCCGGTGAACGCCGTCGACATCACGGCAACCATCATGACACCAGGGAGCACGGTATCGACCCGAGAATCGCCCAAATCGCCGATCGGAAGTAGACACAGTCCGATGAGCAGGGTGATCGGGATGAACATGGTGAGCAGCAATTGCTCACCGTTGCGGAGCAGAAGAGTCAGCTCCAGTTTGGTCTGCGCCGCCAGCATCGTGGCCGCCGAATTGGGGCGGGGATCCGGCGAGAAGGTGCCTGGCTCGAAGCGGTTCTCGGCGAGCCGTCGGTCTCTGGCAACGCTGATGGGACTGCTCTGGCCGTTCGACGCTGTTTCGTTCATGACCTTGATCTCCGTCATCCCCTCAGTTCCCGGCCCGTCAATTCGAGGAAGACGTCTTCCAGACTCCGTTGATCGACGCGAATGTCGTTGATCAGCACGTCCTGATCGGCACACCACGTTGCGACAGTCGCCACGGTTGCCGGATCGATTGCACCTTCGACGACGTAGGTGCCGGGGTTGGATTCCTCGATGCGGAACCCGGCGAGTGAACCGGCCAGCGAATCGAGGCTCAAACCGGGAACCGTCGTCAGACGGAGTTGTCCTTCGGCGCCCTTGCTGGTGACCTCCGCCGGCGTTCCCGACGCGACGATCTTGCCGTGGTCGATGATGACCAGTTCGTCGGCGAGCGCTTCGGCCTCGTCCATGAGGTGTGTGGTGAGCAGGACGCTCACGCCGTCGCGTCGCAGAGCGTCGATGAGTTCCCACACGAGTAGACGTGCCTGAGCGTCGTGGCCGGCGGTGGGTTCGTCCAGAAATACCAATTCGGGACGGCCGACCAGCGCGCACGCCAGTGACAGTCGTTGCTGCTGGCCTCCGGAGAGGCGGCGGTACGGGGTCTTGCGCGCATCGGTGAGGCCGAGTTTGGAAAGGAGCCAGGCGGGATCGAGCGGGTCGGCCGAGTATGCGGCCACGAGGTCGAGCATTTCTCCGGCCTTGGACCCGGGGTATGCGCCGCCGCCCTGCAGCATGACGCCGATTCGCGAGCGGACTTCACCGGAGTCGGCGATGGGGTCGAGACCGAGCACTCGAACCGTGCCGGCATCGGGGGTGACAAACCCTTCGCACATCTCGACGGTGGTTGTCTTACCGGCTCCGTTGGGGCCGAGCAGGGCAACGACCTGGGCCGTCTCGACAGTGAGATCGATACCGTCGACGGCTCGAACACCGTCGAAGGACTTGACGACACCCTGGATCTGTACCGCCGGCGTCGACGATCTGGAGGCTCTCGAGGTCACGGGGAATCAGCGTAAGCCCCCGCCGAGTTGTCTTCGTCTACCGGTCCGCCTTTCGTGATCTCCGCTACTGGCTTGTCGCTACGCCAGGGGAGTGAATTGCGGGTGAAGACGATGAGCGTTCCGGCGGTGAGGATGGTCGCGATGACGGCCTGCACGATCATGAACGGAAGGTATTCGGCGCCGTTGGACATCAACATGACGCTGACGATCGAGGTGAAGACGACGGCAGGGATGCGGAAAATCGGCGCGGTGGCCCACGCCGCCAACGGAAGGATCGCCCACAGCAGGTACCACGGCTGAACGACGGGGAACAGGAGAACGATCGCGCCGAGCGCGATGCCGAGTCCGCCGACCGGATGGATGCGGCCCATGTAGACCGAGATCATCATCCGTGCGGTGACGAGCATGGCGACGAGAGTAGCGATGGGCCGCGTGATCGTGAGGATCGCCGTCGTGTGATCGCCGAGTCCGAGCAGTACGCCTGCCAATCCCGTGCCGACGCCCAGGAGCGTCGGGATGGACATCCAACTCCGGACTGCCGTGGCGGTGTCGAGGGTGTTGATCCAACCCATACCGAGCCCACTGGCCACGCTGATGACAAACGTGACGACAGCGGCAACGATGCCCAGGAGAATCGCGGCTCCCGCCAGGGCCTTCCAGGTTCCACCCCAACGCCGAGCCAAGGCCATGCCGACAAATCCCAAGGCAAGCAAGGACGGAATTTTGACGGTCGACGACAAGGCGATCAAACCTGATCCCGCAACGAGATAGAACAGCGCTCGCCCACGGATGGGCCCGGACCCTTCGACTGCGCGGAGAGCGATCTCGATTCCGGCGAGCATCAACCCGAGCATGAGCGCTTCGTTGTGGATGCCGGCCACCAAGTGGAAGAGCAACAGCGGGTTCGCGGCACCGAGCCAGAGCGAACTGACGGCAGAGACACCGCATCGCTTGGCCAGTCGCGGTATCGCCCACACGATGAGCGCGACGCCGGCCAATGCGAGCAAGCGGTGCAAGAAGATTCCGGCCACGATGTTGTCGCCGGTCAGTGAGCTGATCCCGCGTCCCAGCCACAGGAAGAACGGTCCGTACGGAGCCGGGGTGTCGCGCCAGATCGTCGGAACCGTGCGGGTGAGAACGTGGTCGACGCCCAGTGCCGCCTTGGGGCCGATGGCGTACGGATCGAGTCCACGGGCCGCGATTTCGCTTTGAGCCAGATACGAGTAGACGTCGCGGCTGAACATCGGCGGTGCGACCGAGAGCGGCAGGATCCACAGCAGGAGTGTGCGGTCCAACTGGGAACGGGTCATGCGCCGCGGTGCGCCGGAACGGCTGCGTATGTCCCCGACTGCAAATCGGCCCATCATCAGCCAGGCCAGAACGACGAGCACGGTTCCGGTCATCGTCATGGTGAGTGAGACCGTCGGCATACGTCCGGGAAGGCTGAGGACTCGAAGTCCTGCGGTCGGATTCTGCAGGACGGGTTGTGCGCCGGCGCCGAGCGCTCCGACTGCCATCAAGACCGCGCCGGTTGCGCCGAATCGGCGAATCCCGCGCAGTTGTGCGGTTTCCTTCGCGTTCAGGCCAGGGCGCTCGTCTTCGTCGCCGTGCAGCACCGCGGCCATACTCTGCCGGGGAGCGGAACCGAAAGGCCGAACGCCGATCGTGGAAAGCGCGAGTGCCTTGGGTTTTTCCAGCAGGATCGCGCGCGCCGATCGCGCGGTCGTGGTCTTCTCGGGGGTCTGCGGCACACCAGGCAGCGTAGCGGCTCGATCCAGCCGGACAGACAAGCACAAACAACGTGCGTTGTCCGGATATTCCCGAATGTAATGCAGGTTGCCCTTAGTAGACCTGCGAAAAGAATTCCGTCACACTTGTGTTGTGAAAAGAAATGCGTCAGACCCTCGAAGCAAGGAAGTTGCAGGTCAGCCCACTGTAGCGACCTCGCCTAGTGCTGCCGCAAATCCGGTGACGGTGAGCGTCGAAGGCCAGACCCGGGCCGCAGTGGTCAAGCTGCTACTCGAAGAAGGCCCCATTACCGCCTCCGAAATCGGCACGCGCCTCGGTTTGAGTGCCGCAGGTGTCCGACGTCACTTGGATGCGTTGATCGAGTCGGGCGAAGCCCGTACCGCTTCGGCGTCGTCGCTGCGTCAGCGTGGACGAGGTCGTCCCGCCAAGCAGTTCCAGATCACCGCGACCGGTCGCGGCCGCCTCGGCCACACCTACGACGATCTGGCGGGAGCCGCGATGCGGCAACTCCGTGAAATCGGCGGAGACGCGGCAATCGAGGAGTTCGCCAAGCGCCGGGTCCAGGCGATCGTCGGAGACGTCGAACCGGCTGATCCGACAGATGTCGACAACGTCGAGGCGACAGCGGACGCAATCGCCGAAGCCTTCAACGCGGTGGGGTTCGCAGCGTCGACCCGGCCGGTCGGTAACGGCGTGCAGATCTGCCAACACCATTGCCCGGTTTCCCATGTGGCAGAAGAGTTTCCGGAACTGTGCGAGGCAGAGCAGCAAGCATTCCGGCAATTGCTCGGGACTCATGTTCAGCGTCTGGCGACCATCGCCAACGGTGACTGCGCCTGCACGACGCACGTGCCCCTCGTGTCCACCGGGAGTAGATGACCGGACCAGAGTGTTCTACGGAGCGTTGCCACCGTGCAGCGTTCGAATAGAGATTTTTCAGCTAGTTCTTCAAAGTCAGAACTGCTCGACCACAGCGACCAGCCCTCGCTGAACCCGAGCAGCCGTCAAGAAACAAGACTCCGGAAGGAGCTCGCATGACCGTCACATCAGACCAGGCGACTACCACTGCGGCAGCAGGCACCGAGCCGCTCACGCAGGAAGAGACCATCGCGTCCCTCGGTCATTACGGCTACGGCTGGTCCGATTCCGACGAAGCCGGAGCCAGCGCGCAGCGCGGGTTGTCCGAGGCTGTCGTGCGGGACATCTCCGCCAAGAAGAGCGAGCCCGAGTGGATGCTCGACATCCGCCTCAAGGCGCTGCGCACCTTCGACAAGAAGCCGATGCCGAACTGGGGCTCCGACCTCGAAGGCATCCACTTCGACAACATCAAGTACTTCGTCCGGTCCAGCGAGAAGCAGGCCGAGTCGTGGGAAGACCTGCCCGAGGACATCAAGAACACGTACGACAAGCTCGGCATCCCCGAGGCGGAGAAGCAGCGCCTCGTTGCCGGCGTCGCAGCTCAGTACGAGTCCGAGGTCGTCTACCACTCGATCCGTGAGGATCTCGAGGAGCAGGGTGTCATCTTCCTCGACACGGACACCGGTCTCAAGCAGCACCCGGAGCTGTTCAAGGAGTACTTCGGATCGGTCATCCCGGCCGGCGACAACAAGTTCTCCGCGCTGAACACCGCCGTGTGGTCCGGTGGCTCGTTCATCTACGTTCCGCCGGGAGTCCACGTGGACATCCCGTTGCAGGCGTACTTCCGCATCAACACCGAGAACATGGGTCAGTTCGAGCGCACCCTGATCATCGTCGACGAAGATGCCTCCGTGCACTATGTCGAGGGTTGCACCGCGCCGATCTACAAGTCCGATTCACTGCACTCGGCCGTCGTCGAGATCATCGTGAAGAAGGGCGGCCACTGCCGCTACACGACCATCCAGAACTGGTCCAACAACGTCTACAACCTGGTGACCAAGCGCACCAAGGTCGAGGCCGGCGGATCCATGGAGTGGGTCGACGGCAACATCGGCTCCAAGGTCACCATGAAGTACCCG
>NZ_CAURKP010000230.1:0-7011 GCF_963525155.1 uncultured Rhodococcus sp. | reverse complement strand
CTGTACAACAGTGTCGGGTCCTTCAGCGGGTGCGCGATGACGAGTCCGGGCATCGGGCAGGACTTCGTGAAACTCGTAGTCGCCGTCGGTGGGGGTGACGCGGAAAACATGTGGGGTCCGTACGATGGTCCGGGTTGGCCGGCTCACGATCCGGTTGTCAACGCGGACAAGCTACCTCGAATCCCGATGTACATCACAACCGCAACCGGAATTCCGGGTCCGTACGACACACTTGCAGATCCTCGTATCGGCAACGACGTCACAGATTTGGCGTTGCAGCTTGTTCTCGGTGGCGGAATCGAGGCGGCAACTCACTACTGCACCACCCAGCTTGCGGACAGGACGAACGCATTGGGTATGAACAACATTCGCTACAACTTCAAGCCGGCAGGAACGCATTCATGGGGATACTGGGAAGACGACTTACACGACTCGTGGCCGATGATCGCCGCGTCGCTCGGCGTGTGAGGCCCCAACGAGCGAGTCTTCGAAGCGTCGTTCTCGTAGGCGCGCTCGCCTTGATTTCAGTACTGGCGCCGCCTTCGACCGCGCTCGCCGACGAGACTCCGCAGATAACGAGTGTCACCGAACTGTCTTCGCGCTTGGTGCTTCTCGATGTCGCGAGTCCCGCCATGGGGCGCACCATGCAGGTGAAAGTGCTGCTTCCTGCCGACCGCTCGGAACCGCGCGGGACGCTGTATCTCCTGGACGGCAATTCCGGGCAGATCGAAGAGAACAACTGGTTGGCCCCGGCTAACGGCGATATCGTCCCGTTCTTTGCCGACAAGAATGTGAACGTCGTACTCCCCATCGGTGGAACCGGCACCATGTACACCGATTGGCAGGAAGACCACCCGAAATTCGGTCGTCTGAAGTGGGAGACGTTCCTGACGAAAGAGCTTCCCCCACTGATCGACACGAGGTTCGCCACCAACGGGCACAACGCAATCGGCGGGATCTCGATGGGTGCAGAAGCCGCGCTGATCCTGGCCCAACGCTCGGCCGGGTTGTACGACGTGGTCGCGGGCTACAGCGGCTGCTACACAACCGTCGGAGGATTCGGCAAGGCGTTGACCGATCTCGTGGTCATCAACGGAAATGCCCGTTCGGAGCAGATGTGGGGTCCGGCCGGCAGCGAGGCTTGGCAAGAGCACGACATTTTCGCCAATGCCGACAAGCTGCGCGGCACCAAGGTGTATCTCGCCTCGGGATCGGGACTACCAGGCCCGCACGAAACCCTCGATACTCCTGCCCTGGGGCGCGTACTGGTCGTCGGCGGGGTCATGGAACTGGGATCGAACCTGTGCACCGACCAGATCACGCAGGTGCTGCGCGATCGAGGAGTCGATGTCACCCGCAGCGCTCAGCCGGTGGGGACGCACGGTTGGCCGTACTGGCGCGACGAACTCGTTCGCTCCTGGCCGATGCTCGACTCTGCGTTGTCGGCTTGAGTAATTCCTTGCGATGAGTTTCCGCTTCGGGCCGGGTCTATAACCCTGTACACCTGATTCGTAACCTCGTCGACAAGGACAGAACATGCCTTCAATCACTCCCTGTTTGTGGTTCGACAACCAAGCAGAAGAAGCAGCGAACTTCTACATCTCGGTGTTCGGTTCCGGGCAGATCCTGGGAATCGAACGCTACGTCGAGGGATCGCCTTCCGGAATGCCTGCGGGATCGGTGATGACCGTCAGCTTCGAGCTCGACGGTCAGCGATTCACCGGATTGAACGGCGGCCCGATGTTCACGTTCTCGGAGGCCGTGTCGTTCGAGATTCCGTGCGTCGATCAGGCGGAGGTCGATCACTACTGGTCCCGACTGACCGAGGGTGGGGAAGAAGGCCCGTGCGGCTGGGCCAAGGACAAGTTCGGACTGTCTTGGCAGGTTGTCCCAAATCGTCTCCTCGAACTGATGAAGGATCCAGATCGAGCCAAGGCGCAACGCGTCACGGACGCGATGATGAAGATGAAGAAGATCGATATCGCGGAACTCGACAAGGCCGCAAACGCATCCTGAACACGATCTGGCCGATGGGCGACAGGCTTCCTTAGCTGATGCTAGCCTTCCCTAATTCTCGCTGGAGCGTTGGAGGAGTGCTGGTAACCATGCGGATCAAAGTCTCTCGAATGAAGATTGCAGTCACGGCACTGGCAGCCTCGCTTGCCGTCGCCGGGCTTGCCGGTTGCAGTAGCGACAGTGCTGACGCACCGGCAGAGGCGGGCGCAACCATTTCGACGATGTTCGGCGACGTCGAAGTCCCGGCCGACCCGCAGCGCGTCGTGGCGCTTGGTTGGTCGGATGCCGAGACGGCACTCGCTCTGGGCACTCAACCAGTGGGCGTCGCGGACTGGATGGCGTTCGGCGGCAAGGGCGTCGGACCGTGGATTGCGGACGAGTTCACCACCGACCCGAAGATCCTCGGAACGATGGACTTGAGCGTCGAAGACGTCATCGCGCTCGAACCGGACCTCATTCTGTGGACGCGAAGCGACAACACGCAGGCCACCTACGACAAGCTCAGTGCCATCGCACCGACGGTCGGGCCGCCGCCGGGTCTCGCCACGGCCTACGGGACGACGGTCGAGCAGCAGACCGAACTCGTCGCCAAGGCACTCGGCAAAGAATCGGAAGGCAAGGCGCTACTGTCCGGCCTCGACGCCAAGTTCGAGGCCGCGATTGCCGCCAATCCGAACTTCGCGGGCAAGACCGCGGCGGTCGGCGCCTACAGTTCCGACGGCTACGGCGCCTACGTACCCGGCGACGCACGCGCAGACTTCATGACGCGCCTCGGCTTCACGATCCCGCCGGCGATCACCGAAAAAGCCACCGGAAACTTCTACATCCCGGTTGCCAACGAGAACCTGAATCTGTTCGACGCCGACCTGACCGTGCTGTTCCCGATCTTCCTCGACAGCAGTGCGTTTGCGAACGATCCGCTACTGCGCGCAATCCCGTCGGCCCAGGAGGGACATCTGTTGATCCTCGATGACCCGGCACTCGTCAATGCGTTCTCGAGTGGCTCGGTACCGGGGTTGACCTACGCAATCGACAACGCCGTTCCGAAGTTTGCGAGCACGCTCGGCGCCTGATCAGAGGTGCTTCGGGACCTGCCCGTCACTGTGAGCGTGTTCGCAAACAGTGGCGGGCAGTTCTCGTGCGTCAGTACACTGGAAAAAGTGAACTTTCAGCTAACGAGCGGCGGCCCAGTGGAGATCGCTCCAGTGGAGATCGAAGCGACCGCTCCTCGTTTTCCGCGGATGCATGCATACGTGGATATCGCTGTTGTGATCGTGGTGCTGGTGGGAACCAATCTGATCGCGCATTTCACCACCGCCTGGGCAAGCATCGCGACGGTACCCATCTCTGCTCTCGTCCTGTTGGCGCTCACCAAGCGCCGGGGAATGGGGTGGGCGGAATTGGGGCTGTCCCCTCGTGACCTGCGGCGAGGTTCGAAGTACGCGCTTGCCGCCGTCGGCCTGGTACTGACGGTTGTCGCCGTTGGCGCTCTGCTTCCGCTCACGCGCCCCTTCTTCATGGCGGATCGCTACGCCACTATTTCCGGCGCGATCATCGCGTCGATGATCGTGATCCCGCTGCAGACTGTCATTCCCGAAGAGTTGGCTTTTCGTGGCGTCCTGCACGGCACGTTGAACCGGGTCAGTGGATTCCGCGGCGTCGCCGCTGCCGGTTCACTGATGTTCGGACTGTGGCACATCGCGTCGTCGATGGGTTTGACCAGTGGAAACGAAGGGCTGTCCGGCTTTCTCGGTACCGGAGTCGTCGGCCAGGTCGCCGGCATCCTCGGAGCTGTTCTCGCCACCGCTGCGGCCGGTCTCGTATTCACCTGGCTTCGTCATCGCAGCGGCAGCCTCATTGCGCCGATTGCTCTGCATTGGTCGTTGAACGGTGCAGGTGCGCTGGCTGCGGCTCTTGTTTGGCATGCAACTCTTGCTTGATCCCAATATCTGACAAAAAGGACAGCATTCGCCGCGCGGCGCCGGGTAGTTTTGTGCTTTGCTCAGTAAGTGACGCACCTTCATCGAGGCCATGTCTTCCACATCTCCGGTCGTCCGACGGTAGAGGATGCGGCGCAGTCGCTCGTCTCGATCCCCGACGGCGTCTTGGCGATCGACGATGCCGGAACGATCGTCTACTGCGGAGAATTCGAATCACTCCCGAGCGGTCTCGAAGGCGCTGAAACCCACGACCACCGACCGGGTTTCCTGCTGCCCGGATTCGTCGATGCACACATTCATTTCCCGCAGACCTACGCCGGCGACGCCTACGGCGGCGGCCAACTCCTCGAGTGGCTCGACCTGTGCGTCTTTCCCTCCGAATCGAGATTCGCTGATCCGGAGTTCGCCCAGCACGCTGCCGAGGCCTTCTGCGCTCGCCGAATCGCCACGGGAACCACGGCCGCGATGGTGTTCGGATCGGCCTTCCCGCACGCGCAGGACGCCCTGTTCTCGGAAACTCTGAAACGCGGCCTTCGAGTGGTCAGCGGACGTGGGATTCAGACCACCGGCCCGGCCTCCGCTGCCGCGCTGATCACCTCGGAAGAGGACGCGATCAGACTCACCCGCGAGGAGATCGACAAGTGGCACGCGGCCGACACCGGCGACGTGAACTCTGCGCTCATTCACGTCGCAGTGGTTCCCCGCTTCTCTCTCGCGGTGACAACACGGACGCTGAAGGACTTGGGGGAGTTGTACGACTCCGTCCGTGACCGGGGCGTCTACTTCCACAGTCATCTCAACGAGAACAATCGGCCCGGAACCGGCGAGGTGGCGACCACACTCGCCGAGTACGAGGTCGAGACCTATCTCGACACGTACGACGGCAAGTTCCTCCCCGGCTCACAGGTCGGCGGAAAGAGCTTCCTGGGTCCACGCGCGATACTCGCGCACTCGGTGCACTGCCAGGACTCCGAACTCGCACGAATGGCCGAGACCGGAACCTCGATCGCACATTGCCCTACTTCCCAGCAGTTTCTCGGCTCCGGCACCATGCCGTGGAAACGAACCGTTGCGTCAGGGGTCAACATCGCGATCGGATCGGACTTCGGTGGCGGCGACGAGTGCCTGCTCACCCGAGTCCTCGGCAACGCCTTCAAGGTTCACATCTCCGAAGCCGGCGACGACGGAGTGTCGATGCACCCTGCCGAACTGCTGTTCACCGGAACACTCGCCGGTGCTCGCGCGCTGGACATGGAGAACCGGATCGGCAACTTCGACGAGGGCAAAGAGGCCGACTTCCTGGTGATCGATCCGTCCGGGTGGCCGCCGCTCGCCGGGCTCGTCAACTACGGAACGCGTTCGGATGATCCGATACTCGCCCGCGACCAGACGCTCTTCGGGCTCCTGATGGCGATGCGCGAGCCCGCGATTGCGCACGTGTACGTGCAAGGGCGCCGGATATCGGGCTGACGTGTCCGCAACTGCCATCACCGGGTACCACCGAACGAGTTCGGGATTCCGGGCGTGGGTCGAGCGTGCGGCCGAGACCGCCGGTCGATTCGACGGCTACCTGAGCTGTGGCATCAGTGATCAACCGGAACCGGTGTCGCACGGCGTGTCCGTCACGTTCGACAGTGCCGACGATCTTCATCGTTGGCTGGAGTCGACTGATCGCCGCGATCTCGAAAGATCAGCTGCTGCAACGGGAATTCTGGCGCAGACGAGTGATCTCGTTCTGGTCGACGGCGTGCTGCCGCCGCCCGGTATCGGTGTGTACGACCACGCCGTCGTCGTGGGTAAGGAGAACGAGTTTCTGCGAACGCAAGGACACCTCATCGATCTCAGTTCGCGATTCTCCGGCTACGAGTCGGTGATGTTGTTGCGGTCGGTCACCGACTCCACCCAGTGGAAGTCCGTCCTTCGGTTTCGGACAGAACAGCAGTTGGCGGTGTGGATGGCGTCGCCCGAGAGGGCTGCAGCACTACCGAAACTGCGGGCCGAGTTGGCCGAGGACTTCACCGAGACCACGCGGTCGACACCGTTCGGCACCATTCTGCGCACGGAGAACGGGCAGACTCGCGCGACGCCGAATTGGAAGACGGCGATGATCATCCTGCTCGTCCTCTATCCGACGGTGATGACGCTGTCGAGGTTTCTCGGGCCGCTGCTCGACGGGATCGGAGCGCCGCCGTGGCTGTCGATGTGGTTGAGCCAGATAGTCAGCGTCGGCGCCATGACGTGGTTCCTGATGCCGACGGTCACGAGATGGTTCCGTCATTGGCTGGACCCGGTCGACGGTGCCGTTCCCCGCACCAACTGGCGCGGCGTCGCGGCGGTACTTGCGGTGTACGCAGTGACTCTGACGCTCTTCGCGTCGGTGAAGTGGCTGCAGTTCTGGGACTACTTCGACTGAATCCGGCCTCGGCGGAAGTAGGTGAGCGGTCCGAAGAAGTTGACGAAGATGATCGCCGCCCACTTCTTCTTGCTGCCGTTGACCGTATTGGCAGGGCGTCGCGCCAGGTCTGTCCACGCGGCGATCGCCAACAGGGACTGAATCGTTGCGAGCACGGCGACGACGCGGCGCTGCGCAGGTGACAGCTCACTCCAGGACTTCTTCTTTGTGAGGTTCATGAACTCCACTGTGCCCTCGAACGTCCAATCGGTGTCGAGATCGGGTTGTTATCGGTGCCGGGAGTTCCTCAAATCAGTGTGAATAGCGTCACCATGACGACCGATAGGTACGGTCTCGCGGGCCGTCGGGACGGTCGTTTTCGGCGTAAAGATCTCGCTAACCGAAGTTATGGCTGAAAAATTGCGCACACGCTCAGGATGCAATGTGCCCTGGACGGGGAGATTTGGCACCGATTCGCAAGTAAGAGACTTTGACGGCGAATCTCTCAGGGTGGGGAAGTCGAGCCCTCTGTTCTTGCAGCACCGGTACAGCGGTGATGCTGCACGATAACTGCTCTCGGGAACCATGTTCGAATTTTGTCAGGAATGCGCAATATGGTGACAAATTGTTCACCGTGACTGGTTGTTACCTGTGGATATGAGG
>NZ_CAURKP010000229.1:0-7077 GCF_963525155.1 uncultured Rhodococcus sp. | reverse complement strand
CACTGAGGCGGAACCACGAACTCTCGATGTGAGTGCACTCGAGGTTGCCGTACTCGACAGCAATCGTCCACGCCGTGCGTTCAAACGGATCGCTGGAACGGTTTTGGAAGAGATGCTTCCAGCTCCGGCAGCAGTCGAGGATGCGCCGCCGGCAAACGGCGACGCACCCTCGTAGATACTCCGTAGGTCTGGGAGTTACTGCAGGTCTGGAGTTACTGAGTGACTCGGTAGACGGCCACCGCGCCCGGTTCGGTGTCGAAATCGAACCGGCGCGCGTCTGCCACCACTTCACCGTCGGTGGCGATGGCTACCGGTGAATCGGCGACTCGAACCGACATCGACGAGACGAGTTCGCGAACGTAGACCCGCGAGCTGCCCAATGTTCCTGTGGCAGCCGCAAACAGCAGACGTGAGCGCGAGAATTTCTTGTCCGCGCGCAGATAGCGGACGTCGAGTAGTCCAAGGTTCATCTCCGGACGCGACATCGGCACCTGATCGGCGGGGGAGTACCGCCCGTTTCCGACGAACAGCATCCAGATTGTGGTCCGCTTCCCGTCGATGGTCACCGTCATCGGCTCCGCCGCTGCGAGAACCCGGATCATCGCGGCTCCTGCGGCCGGCCACTTACCGAAACGCGGTTCCCATTTTTCCCTCAGGCGCACAGCATCCGGGTATCCACCGAGGCTGGCTGTGTTGAGAAACCGTGCAGTCACTCCGGAATCCGTGCGCACCACCGCGTGGTCGACGAATGCCGCCTGACCGGACTCGACTGCCTGTGCGGTCTCCTCGACATTCACCGCCCCGACGTCGCGGGCGAAATGGTTCAATGTTCCGCCGGGAAAAACCGCAAGTGGTAGCTCGTGCTTTGTCGCCGCGGTCGCGACCGTGACCACTGTTCCGTCGCCGCCGCATACACCCAACGCTTTCGGCGAGAGCTCGGGGATCTTGGCATCGATCTGCATGTCGAAGTCGATGTCCGCGTCGAACTCGTAGACGATCGCTTCCGGTAGTAGTTCTCGAATCGATTCCACGATCCCGTCGTCCTCGGAGCCTGAACCAGGATTGGTGAAGACCAACAAGCCTTCTCCGCGCGGGAGCGCGGGAACCACGCACTCGGGTCCGAGTTCGGCGGGTTCTTCGTCCCGCACCGCCCACCAACGACGCGTGCCGGCAGCGATAGCACCGCCGACCGCGAGGCCTGCGAAGACGTCGGACGGCCAGTGGACTCCGTTGTGAACGCGTGAGTACGCCACTGCTGCGGCCAGTGGTGCGAGAGCAGCTCCAGCAACCGGGGACTCCATGGCCACTGCCGCGGTGAATGCCGCTGCCGAAGACGAATGTCCGGAGGGGAACGAGGACGACGTCGGAATGTCGACGCCTCGCTTCGGGCTCAGCCAGACGCGTGCCGGTGGGCGTCGGCGGGGAAAGAGGGGCTTGAGTATGCCGTTGGCCAGCGCGCTGGAACCGGCCAGTGCGAGCAGCCCGCGTGCTGCTGCCCTACGGGGCCGCCCGCCGATCATCGCGAGCAAGGCGGCGACAACCATCCACAAAACGCCGTGATCGGCGGCTCTGGAGAGAAACCGCATGGTCGGGTCGAGCACGGAAGGGCGCAGTGCTCCAGTGCTTTCCATGACTTTGACGTCGCTTCGGACAACTTTTCGGCGAATAAGGCTCACACCGTCACACTATGCTGCCGCCCGACGTTGTCGAGTCGTGACTTACGACGCGATCGAAGTACACGGGTGAACCTCGCATTCTGGTTGTACTGTCGAAGTGTGCAGAGACGAATCATGGGTATCGAGACGGAATTCGGCGTTACCTGCACCTTTCACGGGCACAGGAGACTGAGCCCCGACGAGGTTGCTCGTTACCTCTTCCGTCGTGTCGTGTCGTGGGGTCGCAGCTCCAACGTCTTCCTCCGTAACGGAGCCCGCTTGTACCTGGATGTGGGTTCGCACCCGGAGTACGCGACGGCCGAGTGCGACAGCCTCATCCAGCTGGTCAATCACGACCGTGCCGGTGAGCGTGTGCTCGAAGAACTGCTGATCGACGCCGAGGCGAGACTCGCCGAGGAGGGTATTGGTGGCGACATCTATCTCTTCAAGAACAACACCGACTCGGCCGGAAACTCGTACGGCTGCCACGAGAACTTTCTCGTCGCGCGCGCCGGTGAGTTCTCCCGCATTTCGGATGTCTTGTTGCCGTTCCTCGTCACGCGCCAGTTGATCTGCGGCGCCGGAAAGGTACTGCAGACTCCGAAGGCCGCGACGTTCTGCCTCTCGCAGCGCGCGGAACACATCTGGGAGGGCGTCTCGTCGGCTACCACTCGCTCCCGTCCGATCATCAACACCCGCGACGAACCGCACGCGGACGCCGAGAAGTACCGCCGCCTGCACGTGATCGTCGGCGATTCGAACATGGCCGAAACGACGACGATGCTCAAGGTCGGTTCTGCCGCACTGGTGCTCGAGATGATCGAAGCCGGGGTGTCGTTCCGCGATTTCGCGCTGGACAACCCGATTCGTGCCATCCGCGAGGTCAGTCACGACGTGACCGGTAAAAAGCCGGTTCGCCTTGCTGGTGGACGTCAGGCCAGTGCTCTCGATATTCAGCGCGAGTACCACGCCAAGGCGGTCGAACATCTGCGTAACCGCGAACCGGACCCGCAGGTGGAGCAGGTTGTCGATCTCTGGGGTCGCACCCTCGACGCCGTCGAAGCTCAGGATTTTGCGAAGGTCGACACGGAGATCGACTGGGTCATCAAGCGCAAGCTGTTCCAGCGATACCAGGACCGTCACGGTTTCGATCTGTCCGATCCCAAGATCGCGCAGCTCGACTTGGCGTACCACGACATCAAACGCGGCCGGGGCGTCTTCGACGTTCTCCAGCGCAAGGGCTTGGTCAAGCGGGTCACCGAGGACGAGACGATCGACGACGCCGTCGAGAATCCGCCGCAGACCACGCGCGCCAAATTGCGGGGCGACTTCATCACCGCAGCCCAGGCAGCAGGCCGGGACTTCACAGTCGACTGGGTTCACCTCAAGCTCAACGATCAGGCGCAGAGAACGGTGCTGTGCAAGGACCCGTTCCGCTCGGTCGACGAGCGTGTCGAGCGTTTGATCGCTTCGATGTAGGTCACCCAATTACACTATTAACAACCCAGCAGGTCTTTTTTGCGGCGACGCGCCGGGCACTAAAGTGTCCGGCGCGCGTTCGGTTATCGGATAGCCACTAGGATTTCGGCGTGGCGACATCAAAAATCGAGCGGTTGATGAACCTGGTGATCGCATTGCTGTCCACCAGACAGTTCCTCACGGCGGAGAAAATCCGTGACAGTGTGGCCGGGTACAACGATTCCGCGAACTACGAAGCGTTCAGTCGCATGTTCGAGCGCGACAAGAACGAACTTCGTGACCTGGGTGTCCCGTTGGAAACCGGTCTGGCAGGACGTTTCTCGACCGTCGAGGGGTATCGGATCAATCGCAATGCCTACGAGCTTCCGGACGTGGACCTCACCAGCGAGGAATCTGCTGCTGTCGCCGTCGCAGTGCAGTTGTGGGAGTCGCCGGAACTGATTTCGGCAGCCCAGAGTGCACTACTCAAACTCCGAGCGGCCGGCGTCCAGGTCGACTCAGAAGTCAGTGCCGCCCCGGTCACCGCGATTCCGGCACGCACTCGCGGTTCGGAGCCCGCGCTCGGCAAGCTGCTTGCAGCGGTCGACGCCGGCCGAGCAGTTCATTTTCAGCACCGCGGCGCATTGAACGAACCGTTCACCGAGCGCACCGTCGAACCGTGGGGCGTCGTCACGCACAACGGCAAGTGGTACCTGGTCGGGCACGACGTCGACCGTGATGCGGTGAGGACCTTCCGGCTCTCACGGATCGGTGACGACGTCAGGGAGTTCGGCCCGGCCGGTTCGGTTCACAAACCTGAAGGTGTCGACCTTCGCGAGGTCGTCGATCGCGTGACCGGTTCGGGCGTCGTGACCGGGACGGCTACGGTGTGGGTCGCAGACGGCCGCGCCCATGAGCTTCGGCGGCTTGCGACGTCGTCGTCCGAACGGCGGTTGACCGATCGCGACGGCAGCGTACTGGCCATCCCCGTTCGATCCTGGGAATGGACCGCTCGGTTGATCGCCGGTCACGGGTTGGACGCATTGGTGCTGGACCCACCGGATTTGCGTGCTGAGGTCGTCGCGAAGCTGCGCGCCGCCGCGGCGAGCCCGATCACCGGCAATGGACAGGGGGACCACTGATGAGCAATCGACTGTCGTCGCGGTTGGCACGGCTGCTCAACCTCGTGCCCTACTTCATCGCGAATCCTGGCATCAGTCCCGCCGAGGCCGCCGAGGAGCTCGGTGTCAGCACCACTCAACTGATGACCGACCTCAATCAACTGTGGGTGTGCGGACTGCCCGGTTATGGTCCCGGTGATCTCATCGACCTGTCCTTCTCCGAGGAAAGTATCGAGGTCACGTTCTCGGCCGGGATCGATCGCCCGTTGCGCCTCACCTCGACGGAGGCGACGGCGTTGCTGATCGCCCTGCGGTCCTTGGTGGAAATGCCCGGCATGGTCGATCCGTCCTCGGCGCAGCGTGCCATCGCGAAGATCGAGGACGCAGCAGGCTCGGCCGCGGCACGAGCCATCGGTCAGGACCGGGACACATCGCCGGCGCCGGACATCGCCGAAGACCCGATAGCAGCGACGGTCAGAGCCGCGCTCGCAGACAAGACCGCCCTGCGATTGACGTATTACTCCGCCTCGCGTGACGCGGTCTCCGAGCGCATCGTCGACCCCGTTCGTATCGTGTTGGTCGACAACTACAGCTACCTCCAGGCGTGGTGCCGTCAAGCCGAGGGAGTGCGGTTGTTCAGATTCGATCGGATCGACGCCGCCGTCCAACTCGACGAGCCCGCCGACCCGCCGCCGCAGGCCCTCGAGGAGGATTCGAATCTCGAATTGTTCAGCGGCGACGGTTCCCTTCCGGAAGCGCGGTTGTTCATCACCAAAGAGTGGGTGTGGATGCTCGACTACTACCCGTTGGACGTCGAGCACGTGAACGACGACGGGTCGGTCGAGGCGACGATGAGTTTCGGAACACTTGAATGGATGGCAAGGCTGGTGTTGGGATTCGGTGATGGCGTTCGGGTCCTTCATCCGCCGGAACTGGTCTCCGAAGTCCATGATCGAGCCGTTGCGGCGCTCGACGCCTATGACGTAATCGGTTCGTAAAACTTCGGGAAACTTCACGTTCAGTGAGTTCGCAGGAAACAAACAGGTAAAAGGTAGCTGAAGTAAGTGCTTTGGCACCTCCGAGCGCCGGTTGTGTCCGGTAGCATCGAGGAATCTGATCATGGGAGGTCGTTATGGGTGCAATGCAGCCGATGCATTGGCTGATTGTCGCTGTTGTCGTCGTAATTCTGTTCGGGTCGAAGAAGCTTCCCGATGCAGCACGCGGTCTGGGTCGTTCCCTCCGCATCTTCAAGAGCGAAGTCAAGGAAATGCAGAACGACGATGCGGCGCCCGCAAGCGCGCCGGTCGCACAGCCTGCTCCGGCACAGTTGCCGACGGCCAACACCGCGGTGGTCGCAAACGGTGCAGCAGCACCTGTTGCGCAGCCGACCGAAGTCAAGCCGCTCTAGTACACACTGCGTTCTAGCCGGGGTGAAATATTCGTTCACCCCGGTTGTCTGCTGACCAAGACCAGGATGCACAGTGCGTATTCCGTTAGACCCGCGTAACCGCAAGCGGAAGGTCAACCCAGACGGCACCATGTCGTTGGTCGACCACCTGTACGAATTGCGGACTCGTTTGTTGTTCGCATTCCTCGGCGTGATCATCACCACGGCGTTCGGCTTCTTCTGGTATTCACACTCGATACTCGGTCTCGAAAGTCTGGGCGATCTGCTTCGCGGACCGTACTGCGAGCTTCCGTCCGAGAGTCGCGCCAACCTCAGCACCGACGACGCGTGCCGATTGCTGGCGACCGGGCCGTTCGAGCAGTTCATGCTGCGATTCAAAGTGGCGCTCACCGCCGGCATCGTTCTTGCCTGCCCGGTGTGGCTTTACCAATTGTGGGCATTCATCACCCCGGGCCTCTACGCCAAAGAGCGTCGCTACGCGGTCGGATTCGTCACCGCAGGTGCCGCTCTCTTCATTCTCGGCGCAATCCTGGCGTACCTCGTCGTGGCGAAGGCTTTGCACTTCCTCCTGACCATCGGTGACAACGTCCAGATCAC
The DNA here is from genome assembly GCF_963525155.1 of uncultured Rhodococcus sp. Classification (NCBI taxonomy): domain Bacteria; kingdom Bacillati; phylum Actinomycetota; class Actinomycetes; order Mycobacteriales; family Nocardiaceae; genus Rhodococcus; species uncultured Rhodococcus sp. The sequence goes on along the minus strand of NZ_CAURKP010000229.1, from coordinate 838 downwards.
CGCGCTCAGTGGTTCGGAGTACTTCGGCTTCATCATCAATCTGCTGCTCATCTTCGGCGTCAGCTTCGAAATTCCACTGCTCGTCGTCGTGTTGAACTTTGCCGGCATTCTGACGTACGAGCGTTTGAAGGCCTGGCGTCGAGGATTGATCTTCGGGCTCTTCGTATTCGCTGCAGTTGCCACGCCAGGGTCGGATCCGTTCTCGATGTTGGCGCTCGCGCTGGCTCTGACGCTTCTCTTCGAGGTCGCGGTACAGATCGCTCGCCTCAACGACAAACGTAAGGCCAAGCGCGCCGGTGAAGACTGGGGCGCACTGTCCGACGAGGAAGCTTCCTCCATCTCGGCTCCGTCCGATCTGAACGAGGCTTTCGACAATCCGACCAAACCCAAGGCCGAATCGAGTGGATTGTTCGGACGTAAGTCCAAGTCCAAGGCTCCGGTCGCGGAGAAATCCGACACCGCCGGCGACAACGCGCCCGGCCAGGATTTCACTGACACTCTCTGAGCGCCGTGCCACCACGTCGGCGGCGTGTGAAACCCTGACGAGGTGGTTATGAACAAGAGTGAACTGAGCACGTTCGCGTCCAGCCTGAAGTTCGAACTCGATCCATTCCAGGTGAAGGCATGCGTTGCGCTCGAAGCGGGCCACGGCGTCCTTGTCTGCGCGCCGACCGGTGCAGGCAAGACCGTGGTCGGCGAGTTCGCTGTCCACCTGGCTCTCGCGGCGGGCCGCAAGTGTTTCTACACGACGCCGATCAAGGCGCTGAGCAATCAGAAGTACGCCGAACTCGTCGAGCGGTACGGCCCCGGCGAAGTCGGTCTGCTGACGGGTGATTCG
>NZ_CAURKP010000228.1:0-7130 GCF_963525155.1 uncultured Rhodococcus sp. | reverse complement strand
TGCCACGACCGTGAGAATGAACGGGATGCCCAGGGCGGTGACGACCACCTTCCACTGACCGCGAACGAGTGGCAGCAGGAGCAGCGGCGCGAGAGTGGGTTTCACTGCGATGGTGAGACCGATCGCGGCGCCGGCCCACAGATCTTTCTTGCGCATCAGCAACAGGAGGAAGGCAACTTCGCCGAGCAGGACGAGGCCGTTGATGTTGGTGAACACCAACGTGTTGGTGACCGTCTCCGACATGAACGCGCCGAGCACCAGAATCGGCGCCGCGATGGAACTGATCGTCAGGTCGAACAAGCGCAACAGCAGGTAGAGAGCCACGAGAATGGCGACGGCATTGACACCGATGAACAGCCACCGTGAGCGCTCGGGATCGAGGATCGCCAGGGGTGCCATCAACAAGGAACCCGATGGTGGGTACAGGTAATGGGGGTCTACGGAGTTGAAATCTGCGGTGTAGACGTCGCGCCCGTTCCAGAACGCCAGCGCGGCGTTGTAGACCGGTCGGAAGTCATCGGTGATGGCGCCGTTGACTGCTGTGACGATGACACGATTGAGCACTGTCATCACGGCGATCGGCCACAAAACGAAGTTGACGACTTGTTGGGTTGTCCGCCCGGTACGCGGCTCGAGCTGTCGAAGGAACACTTCGGCACGGTACACCGGAGCAGGGTGTGATCGGGGGATGCACCCCTTTTCGGTCGTGGTGGACGAGCGCCCGAGTCAGGCCGGGCACACGCTTCCGTTACTGGGCAGGGAGGCGTCGCTGAGGTAGAGGCGCATCGCCTGTTGAGCGCACGTGGATTGTGCCGCGGGGTGACCCGCACCTTGCCAGTCCAGAGTTGCGAAGCGCGATCCTGCATTGGTCACGACGCCGGTGACGGTCGAGAGTCCGGAGTTCCCGACGGCCGGGTCACCCTGACCGCTCAGCACGAGGACTGGGGGCTTCAACTGATTCGGCAGGGGAGAGTTGGCGGTCGACGGCCAGCTGGCGCACGCCAGCAACCCGAGCGCGGCTTCTTGCCCGAACACCGGATAGTTGGTGCCCCACGTGTTCGCAAGCTCGCGCGCACGCCCGATGCCCGGCCATTGCATGCCGTCGGTGCATCGTCCGATGAACTGGCCGTCGCCGTCCACCTCGTTCTCCGCCCGGGCGGCGCGCTCTCGAATCGGTGAAGCGTTGCCGGTACCGAGCGCGGACAGAGCGTCGGACAGTGAGCGGGTCTCCTGCTCACGGTTGGTTCCGGCAGTCCACAGGCTCGCCGAAATCGCGTTCGACACCGCAGCGGCGGACAGCGGCTGGAATTCATCGGCTCGAGCGCGCTCCATCAAGTCCGTGACCGATTTCTTCGGATCAGGGCCGAGCGAGCACCCCAGCGCCACACATCGCTGAGCGAACGCGGTCAACGCGGCTTCCTCGCCCTGCACGCGACTCTCTGCCTCGGTGGCAGCGTCGGTGGCCACCGGAGCGGGAGAATCGAGGATCAACCTCGCGAGGTTGTTCGGGTGGGCCGCCGCATAGCTCAGCGCGATGTCCGAGCCGGACCCTGCCGACCACAGAGCGATGGTCTCGACGCCCCACCGCGTACGTAGAGCGTCGATGTCCTCGGCAGCGGAGTCCGCGCCGAACTTCAGTTCTTGAGGATCGAGATAGTCGGTACAGGCGATGGTTGCATCGTGACCGAGAGCGGCGACCGCGTCGGCGGCGTCGCCGGTGGAGTCCGCGTCGAACTGGCCCAGATCGTGAAGGCCGCGCCGAATCTCCGGCGTCATGCAGTCGATTGCGGTGGACCTGTCGATTCCGCGGCGATCGAGGGCAACCACGGGATGTTCGGCGAGAACCGTGTTCAAGCCGGATGCGGCGAGCATGGCCAGAGAGTTTCCCGACGAACGATCGGTGCCCGATGTGAACACGATCGGATACGCGCCGGCAGGCGTCGACGAGGTCCGAGCGCGGGTCAAGCCGGCAGTGAAGTTGCCGTCGATGGCGCCGGTCACGTCGATGGGGGCATTGAATTCCGCGCATTCGAGAATGACGCCGGCGCTCGACGCCGCGAGAGCCTGGTCGGCGAGTGACGTGCCGGTGCAGTCTCGCCACGGTATGTCATCGGTCGGGACGCCAGGGTCAACCGGCGGCGCATCGGGCGACGGTCCCTCGCTCTGGGCAGGGCTGCCGTCGGTGCGGCCTTCGACCGCGACGGCGGGCCGAAGCGACGGACCGGCGCCGCACGCACAACACGTCGCGAGGACGACGGCCATCAAAGCAACTCTGCGCATGCCGACCAGAGTGCCAGGTTCACCGACGTGGCTGCTGACGAACCCATCGAGTGAGGATCGTGCCGTCCGTATCACCGAGAATGTGCGCGGGACGCATGGCTGTGGGCATTGCGTTGGGGGAGAGTGAGATTCGGCCGACTTTGCTCCCCACCAGTTGAGGTGACGTGGTGATGCAGAGTTCGTCGAAGGCATTGTCCTCGATCAACTGCCCGAAAAGTGACGGTCCGCCCTCGCACAGCACGCGACGGAGCTTGCGAGCCGACAATGCCCTGTCGATGTCGCCGCTGGTGACGTTCGGTGAGTCCGTCACCTCCACCTGCGCTCCGGCAGATCTCAGCGCCGAAATTGCCGCGGAGTCCGCGTCGCGACCGACAACAAGGATCGGTGGAACTTCGGTATCGCGAAGGAGTCGGCTTTCGGGGTCGATCGACGCGTGCGCCGAGACGACGAGGATCGGTGGGACCGGAGCGAGGCCGCTCGCCTTTCGTCGCGCCCGAGCTGCGTCCGAGACCTGCACACCCCCGTAGTTCTCGGCTCGCGCTGTGCCTGCGCCGACCACGACGACGTCACAGAGTTCGCGCAAGATCCCGAATACCGACTTGTCTGCAGGTGTGCCCAGTCCATGGCTCACTCCGTCGACGGAGACGCACCCGTCGATGCTGGAAACGAAGTTCACGCGCATCCAGGGTTGGGAGAGGTTCTCCGGATAGGCGTACAAGCCGCGGAGTTCGTCTTCGTGGCCTGGTGTGAAGTAGGTCGCAATATCCATACGGTGCACATGAGAGATCACATCACGTAGATACCCTTGACGGATGCATGAACGTCTTGTCGATCGCAGCCCGGTGGTACCCGCCGATCAACTGGTAGCTCAAATGGTGCCTCCCGCAATGTTCGACGAGGTGAGTTTTGCCTCCTACATTCCTGATCCGAAGGAACCGAGCCAGGCAGCTGCTGTCGCCAAGGCCGAGGAATTCTCCAAGCGCGTAACCAAGATCCGTAGTGGTGGACGCCGCGGACTGTTCGGCAAGAAGACCCAGGCGACCGGCGCCGGCCTGTACCTCGACGGCGGGTTCGGTGTCGGTAAGACTCACTTGCTGGCGTCGATCTTCCACAGCGTTCCGTCGCCGAAGGCTTTCGGAACCTTCGTCGAGCTGACACACGTCGTCGGCGCTCTCGGCTTCAACAAAGCGGTCGAAGCGCTCGCCGACCACAGCGTTCTCTGCATCGACGAGTTCGAGCTCGACGATCCGGGCGACACCATGCTCGTATCCCGCCTCCTTTCGGAGCTTTCCGCGCGCGGCGTGTCCATCGTCGCGACGTCGAACACGCTTCCCGGCCAGCTCGGGGAGGGTCGCTTCGCCGCCCAGGACTTCCTGCGCGAGATCAAGAAGCTCGGCTCGATCTTCGAGACGATTCGCGTCGACGGCCCCGACTACCGTCACCGCGATCTCCCGCCCGCACCCGAGCCCATCTCCTCGGAGGAGTTGGTCTCTCGGGCCGACGCCATCGACGGCGCCACGCTCGACAACTTCGACGAGCTGTGCAAGCACCTCAGCACCCTGCACCCGTCGCGGTACAACAAGCTGGTCGAGGGTGTGAAGGCCGTGTTCATCGACGGTGTCCACCCGGCAACGGATCAGTCCGTTGCACTGCGCATCGTGGTTCTCGCCGACCGCCTGTACGACGCGAGCATCCCGGTCACCGTTTCCGGCGCACGCCTCGACGAGATCTTCACTCCCGAGATGCTCGCCGGTGGGTACAAGAAGAAGTACCTGCGCGCGACCTCGCGTCTGCTCGCACTTTCTCGTTTCGAGGTCGCGGCCGGCTAGTCTGCACGCCTGTCAGCTGACGGGGCGCTCCATCACGAAATCGTGGTGGAGTTGTGCGCCCACGAGGAAAGTCTTCGTGCCGACCTGTGTGAAACCGTGCTTTGCGTAGAACTTCTGGGCGCGCAGGTTCTCCTGATTGACGCCCAGCCAGATCCCGGCACTTCCGCTGCGTCGTGCGTGGTCGACAACCGCGTCCATCAAGGATGCTGCCGCGCCGGTTCCGTGGTTACCCGGAAGCACGTACAACTTGCTGAGTTCCGTTGTCGGGCGAAGTGTCACAGCAGCTTTGACGTCCGGGTCGGCGGGCTCGTCGTCGACAAGCATCGCGTAGCCGACGATCGAACCGTCGCGAATGACCTTGAGAACGGTTCGCGTCGGATCGGTCAGGTACTCGGAGAACTTGTCGACGGAGAGAACGTTGTCGATGAAGGCGCTGATGTCGTCGTCGGATGCGTCCGGCGGACACGCCAGTGGAAATGTCACCGCTGCCACGTCGGCGATTGCTTCGGAATCCCAGATCCCGGCCCGGTCAACGGTGATCGTCACGTCAGTTTCTGCCTCTCGCGCACACAATTCGGTCGATCAAGTACACCACTTTCCTCGGGCGCAATGCTCAAGCGGCGTTCTCGGCGACCGGAGTTGTGGCTCGTTTCGGTGCGAACGCGGGAGCAAGAACTATCAAGATCGCGCAGAACGCCAGCGGAATCAGGAACCCGATTCGAAGGTCACTGAAGGCAGCGACCGCGCCGACGATGCCGCCGCCGACGACTGTGCCGACGTAGTTGAAGAGGTTGATGCGTGCGATCACCGCATCGACCTGATCCGGGGGAGCCATCCTGCCGGCAGCGCTGAAGCAGATCGGAGCGATCACCGGTACCCCGAGCCCGACGATGAGGAACCCGGCGATGGCAACGGCGGGAGATTGCGCGAGGACGACAACTGTCATGCCGACTACGCCGATGAGAGAGCCGATCCGCACGACGGTGGTCTCACCGAATTTCCCGACCCAGTAGTCCCCGGTCAGTCGTGCGACAAGTGCCGCGATCTGATACGCCGCCACGGAAAGGGCAGCGGTCCCGGCGTCGGCGAGCAGTTCGTCCTTGACGTACAGAGTCGACCAGTTTCCGACGCTGAAGTCGACCGCGTAGAACAATGCCATCGCGACGCCGAGGAGGACGAAGGCGCGGGTGGGTACCGCGAATTTCGCGGTGCTCGTGATGTTTGCCTCGGCAACCGGAGACTCGGACCGATCGAGCAGTTGCGGGCCGAAGGCCAGAAGCATCAGTCCGACAACAACTCCAGCGATCACCTGCGTGACGCGGATCGAAATGTCGAGGCCTGCGGTAGCAGAGATGAACAGGGCGCCGACAATCGCTCCGACGCTCCAGGAAGCATGGAACGAGGAGAGGATGAAGCGGCCCTTGGCGTGTTGGATCGAGACTGCCTGCATGTTGGCGGCCGCGTCGACCATGCCGAGTCCGATGCCGTAGATCGCCAGGAAGACGAAGAACATCGCTGCGTTGGGCGCAATTCCGGTTGCCCCGCCGAAGACTGCGATGACGGCGAGCCCAGTTCGCAGGGTCATCTTGCTCGACGTTCTCACGGCCAGCATCTCGGCGAGCACGCTGCCGAGCCCGGCGATGACGGACACGGTGACAACCGCAACCACAACCAGTGTCTCGCTCAACTCGAACAAGTCCTTGTACTGCGGCAGCTGCGTCAGAATGGCGGCGAGCAGAAATCCTTGAAGTCCGAAGGCCACCGAAGTGGCGATCCGAGCCCTCGTCAGGGTGCGGGTGTTATCCGTCATCAAGCAGGGCCTTTGTCTCGTTCGTTCGGTTAGGCCGAACGGTACTGGATCTTGATACTGGTCGAGTGTCCAACAAAGCTGCGTGTTTTGCACGGTTCTTTGATTAACTGACCGACATGACTCGGCAGCCGACACCAGAATTTCCGACTTCCTTCGTCTGGGGAACCGCCACTGCGGCCTATCAAATCGAAGGAGCTGTGGCCGAAGACGGTCGCGGACCGTCGATCTGGGACGAGTTCTGTGACCGTCCCGGTGTTGTCGTCGGGGGCGACACCGGGACGGTCGCTGCCGATCATTATCACCGCTGGGAGTCGGACATCGAGCTGATGAATCAGCTCGGGCTCGACGCTTATCGGCTGTCTCTGTCGTGGTCGCGCATTCTGCCCACCGGATCGGGGGCAGTGAATGCGAAGGGGCTCGACTTCTACGACCGCCTGATCGACCGACTGTGTTCAGCGGGAATTACTGCCGCTGTCACGCTCTTTCACTGGGATCTGCCCCTGGCACTGCAGGAGCAGGGCGGCTGGATGAACCGCGACACCTCGTATCGGCTGGGGGAGTATGCGCAGGTCGTCGGCGAGCGGCTGTCGGATCGGGTCGGAATGTGGATGCCGCTCAACGAACCAGTTGTGCACACGCTTTACGGGCATGCCCTCGGAGTTCACGCCCCCGGACTGGCCTTGGGGTTCGAGGCTTTCCAAGCCGCACATCACCAGCTGCTCGGGCATGGCCTCGCTGTCGAAGCGCTTCGGGCAACCGGATGCACGAACATCGGAATCGCCTCGAACCATGCTCCGGTGCGTGCCGCTTCGGATTCGCCGGAAGACGGGATGGCTGCCGACATCTACGACCACGTCGTCAATTGGATGTTCGCCGACCCGGTTCTGGTCGGGAAGTACCCGGCCGACGAATTCGCTCAGCTGCTCAGCGGTCCTGTCGACGAGGACTTGAAAATCATCGGGGCGCCGCTCGACTGGTACGGGATCAACTACTACGAGCCGACGATGATTGCTGCTCCGGTGGAAGGCCAGGGGACCGAAGGTGTGCTCGAAGTCGACCTGCCCCCGGGCCTGCCCTTTGCCCCTGTCGCGATTACCGGTTATCCCACAACCGATTTCGGTTGGCCGATCGTTCCCGAGGGGCTGGGCGAGATCTTGCGGACGTTCCACGCCCGCTTCGGTGACGCACTGCCGCCGATCTACATCACCGAA
>NZ_CAURKP010000227.1:0-7178 GCF_963525155.1 uncultured Rhodococcus sp. | reverse complement strand
CACCCCGGGCCCCCGTGCGGACGCACTGGCGCACATCTCGCCCGACTAGGTGGCTGCGGCGTTCGCCGACCTCGGTGCGGCGATCGAGGATTGCCCGCGCGGATGCACGCACCTCGGACCGCCAGCAGATCCCGAATGCAAGCTCGACCTGCTGGAGGGCAAATCAGCTCGACGCGTCGTCGCTGTGCGACAACTGCTGGAAGCGATCAAGTCCAACGATCAGTACTGAGCGCCCCCGAGCGACGTTCCGGGCGAGAACAGCAAAGCGGCCCGACACCATCGAATGGTGTCGGGCCGCTTGCTGTCTACGGTCAGCGCAGTCGACGATCAGCGCAGGCCGAGGAGGCTGCGCAGCTTTCCGCTCTTGCGCTTACGTGCGATGGCGCTCTTGAGGCCACTGCGACGCCCGGTCACGGGATCGACAGTCGAGGTCAGTTCGCCGTCGAACATCCGCTCCGACGCCGTCTCGGGCGCATTGTCGACGGTGTCCTTGAGGTACTTGTTGGGCAGCGACAGCTTGGCGATGGTGCGCCAGGACTTGGCGTACTGCACGGCAAGCGGGCCCGTCGTGTACGGCAAGTCGTACTTGTCCGCGAGCTGACGCACCGTGACCGCGATGTCCTTGTAGCGGTTGCTGGGCAGATCGGGGAACAGGTGGTGCTCGATCTGGTAGCTCAGGTTGCCCGTCATGAAGTCCATGAGCGCGCTGCCCTCGATGTTGGCGCTGCCGAGCATCTGACGCAGGTACCACTGAGCCTGCGTTTCCTTGTCGATGTCTTCCTTGGTGAACTTCTCGGCACCGTCCGGGAAGTGGCCGCAGAAGATGACCGCGTTGGTCCACACGTTCCGCAAAGTGTTGGCGGTGAAGTTGGCCGACAACGTGCTCTTCCACGCCGGGCCGGTGATGGCCGGGTAGATGACGTAGTCGCGCAGGACCTGCTTGCCGATCTTCTCGCCGACCTCACGGAGCTTGCGCTGCGTCTCTTCCTTGTCGGCGCGGCCCTTGGCCACCTTGCCGAGCTCGAGGTGCTGAGCGGCGATGCCGTACTCGAAGAACAGCGCGAGCAGCGTGTTGTACACCAGGTTGCCGGCGTTGAAGGGCTTCCAGCGCTGATCGCGGGTGACGCGGAGGAGTCCGTATCCGACGTCGTCGTCCATTCCGAGGACGTTGGTGTACTTGTGATGCAGGTAGTTGTGGGTCTGCTTCCAGTGCGCAGACGGGCCGGTGACGTCCCACTCCCACGAGGTGGAGTGGATCTCCGGGTCGTTCATCCAGTCCCACTGCCCGTGCATCACGTTGTGCCCGAGTTCCATGTTCTCGATGATCTTCGAGAGCGTCAGCAGGCCAACTCCGGCGAGCCACGCCGGACGACGACGGCTGGCGAAAAGCACTGCGCGGCCGCCGATTTCGAGCGAACGCTGCAGACGAATGACGTTGCGCACGTATCGCGCATCCTTCTCGCCACGCGACTCCTCGATGTCGCGACGAATCGCGTCGAGTTCGCGGCCGAGCGCTTCGATGTCGGCGTCCGTGAGATGTGCGTATTCCTTGACATCTGCAATCGCCATGGAAAGCCTCCTAGCAGTGAGTTAGGCGCAAAGTAGTAAGTGCAGAACGATCATCGATTCGAATCGTTCAGATCAACTGCACCTACTGTAGCGTAACTTACGGCACCGTAGGTTAGGTTTTTCCCGATGTAACCTATATCACTTCCGGCGCTTCGGCATGCGGGAACGGGCCTGCGACTTGAGTGCGGTCAACAAACCGAGACGCTTACCGGTGATCGGATCGGTACGAAGGTCCTCGACCATCGCCATGGCTGCGTCCCGGAATCCCGAGTCGCGGAACCGCAGTTCCGAAGACGTTTCCGGAGCATTGTCCGAGGTTGCGGTCAGCCACTTGTCCGGCAAAGCCAACTTGTGGATGGTGCGCAGAGCCAGAAGATACTGCTTGAAGAGCGAACCGGTGGTGTACGGGAGATCGAACTTCTCGCACAACGCACGCATCTTCACAGCGATTTCGGGATAGCGGTTGCTCGGCAGATCGGGAAACACGTGATGCTCGATCTGGTAGCTCAGATTGCCGCTCATGAGTCCCATGAGCTTGCCGGAATTGAAGTTCGCGCTACCGAGCATCTGGCGCAGGTACCACTCGTGACGAGTCTCCTGCTCGAATTCGGCAACCGTGAACTTCTCGGCACCGTCCGGGAAGTGGCCACAGAAGATGACGACGTACGCCCACAGGTTGCGCACGAGGTTCGCGGTCGCATTGGCCGACATGGTCGACTTCCACGCCGGCCCCGTCAGCGCCGGGAACAAGATGAAGTCCTTACCCACCTGACGAAAGATCTTGCGCGCGAAGTCTTTGTTCGCCTGCGAGTTCAGCTGCCCCTTTTCCGCGCCCTCCAACTCGGCTGCCGCCGTGAGGTCGTGCAGCGCGATGCCCCACTCGAACGTGGCCGCCAAGATCACGTTGGCGATCGGCTGGAAGAGGTTGATCGGCTTCCACGGCTCGTCACGAGTCATACGCAGAATCCCGAAACCGAGATCCTCGTCCATACCGACGACGTTGGTGTACGTGTGGTGCTGGTAGTTGTGGGCGCGCTTCCAATGCTCGGAAGGACCGGTCTGATCCCACTCCCACGAGACGGAGTGAATCTCGGGATCGTTCATCCAGTCCCATTGCCCGTGCATGACGTTATGCCCGAGTTCCATGTTCTCGATGATCTTCGACAGGCTCAGCAGGGTCGTGCCGACCAACCATGCCGGTCGGTACCGACTGCCGAACAATGCGATACGCCCGCCGAGCTCCAACGCCCGCTGGACGCGAATGACGCGACGAATGTAGCGGGCGTCCCGGATCCCACGAGAGTCTTCGATGTCGAGTCGAATCTGATCGAGTTCACGTCCGAGAGCTTCGACATCGGCCTCGGTGAGGTGCGAAAACTCTTTGATATCGGTGATGGCCACCGTGGTCCTCCGTGTGCCTAGAAGCTATGCGTCCAGCGTACAGTCGCCGGCGGCGGCGGAGATGCACGTCTGGATGCGCTCGCCCTCCGCGTGCTGTTTTCCCGAGCGTAGGTCGATCGCGTGGCCGGCGACGAGAGGCACGACACACGTCTGGCAGATGCCCATGCGGCAACCGAAGGGCATCAAGGCGCCGGACTGCTCGCCGGCTTCCAGAAGCGTCGTCGCGCCGTCGACGGTGATCGTCTTACCCGACTTCTCGAACGTGACCGTGCCGCCGTCCGCCGAGGCGTCGATGCGTGAAACCGCGAATCGCTCCATGTGGAGTCGATCCTCGATGCCTTCCGCCTTCCAGACGTCTTCGAGCTCGTCGAGCAACGGAAGGGGTCCGCACGCCCAGGTGTGGCGCTCACGCCAGTCGGGACAGACCGTGTCGAGAGAACTGAGTTTGAATTTTCCGTCGCGGCGCGTGAGCTGAACGTGGCTCACGAAGTCCTCGTGCTCGGCGTGCAGTGCTGTGAGTTCGTCGGCGAACATCACGTCGGATTCCGTCGGAGCCGAGTGGATGTGCATGACGTCGGGCAATTGACCGCGCCGGTTCATCGTCCGCAACATGCCCATGACCGGAGTGATGCCACTGCCGGCGGTGATGAACAGGATCTTCTCCGGCGGCGGATCCGGCAACGCGAAGTTGCCCGAAGGCGTGGCCAGTCGAACGATGGTTCCCGACGGCACGGCCCCGCTGACGAGGTGGCTCGAGAGAAAGCCCTCGGGCATGGCCTTGACCGCGATGGAAATGCGCTTGTTCTCCCAGTTGGGAGGCGAGGTAAGTGAGTACGACCGCCAATGCCAACGGCCGTCGATATGCAGACCGATGCCGATGTACTGCCCCGGCTGGTAGTTGAAGTCGAATCCCCAACCCGGCTTGATGACGATGGTCGCCGAGTCCGTGGTCTCGGGCCGGACTTCGACGATCTGGCCGCGCAGCTCGCGGGCGGACCACAACGGATTCGCGAGGTGCAGATAGTCGTCGGGAAGCAATGGTGTGGTCAGCCGAGCCGCCGCACCGCGAAGCAGATTGAGCTTCGACCGCGCTGCCGGAACTACCGACGCTGCCGGTGCCTCGATCCAGTCCTTCAGACCCATCAGACCTCCACCTCTCACCTTCCGAACCCACCGCCTACGGTACCGTAGGTTATCAGGTTACGGTACCGTAGGTTACTTCACGGTAAGCACATTCACAGCAGGTCGAGCAAGAACGGCAACTCCTGCGCGGCGTACCACGCCAACTCGTGGTCCTCCGCGTCACCGAGCGTGAACTCGGCATCGGCGTCACCGAGATCCGCCGCGTCGACTATGCCAGCAGCGCGCTCGATGTCCGATTCTGCCTGTTCGAGGTCGACATGCACAGATGCAACCTGAGCCATCGTCACAGGACCCGCCAATCGGACTACCGAATCGTCGAGATCGGGCCGTAACTTCACATCGGCATCGTCGACGTCGGCGGCAACGACAGCACGCCGGAAGGTGACGTCACCCTCGGTTCCGGCGATCAGTCGCAGCGACGCACGCGCAGCCTCACCCATGGCGACCTCGGCCAACTCGTCGTCGTCCCCCGCCGCGTACGACTCACGCAGAGTCGGGGTGACCGCAAAAGCCGTCCGGCTCATCGGGTCGAACTCCTGATCTGCGACCAACTGCTGCAAAATCTCGACCGTCGCCGGTACGTACACCCTCATGAGACCACCTTCATGCTCGTTCGTCACCGACTCGCATCCGTCAATTCCTCGAGTGACTCGAAGATCAGCGAACGAACGACGTCGACGTCCGACATCGCGTCACGGTCGGCATTCAAACCGTAGTAGACATTTCCGTCGTACGACGTCAGGGCGATGCTGAGTGTCTGATTCTTGAGTAGTGGCGACACGGGATACATCTCGAGCATCCGAGCCCCACCGAGGTAGAGCGGAAATTGCGGCCCTGGCGCATTGGTGATCATCAAGTTGAACATTCGCTGCGACAGACTGCTGGCCGCACGCGAGCTCATCGCATGCAGCGTCGCCGGCGCAAACCCGGACATTCGCACCATCGTCTGCGCGGTGACCCGCCGACCCTGACGCGCGAATGCCTCCGTCGCATGGGCCACGTGCGAGAGCCGAACCACCGCGTTGGGTTCACCGACAGGCAGGTCGATGAGGAACGAGGAAACATGTCCGGGCGCTTGCGGATCGTCGACGTCAGGACTCTCCGGGCCGTCGGTGTAGACCGACATGGGCACCATCGCTCGCACGATGGTCGCCTCGGTCACCGGTTCACCGCGCGAGAGCAACCAGTTCCGCATCGCACCCGCGATGACGGTCAGGATCACGTCGTTGATCTCGCACCCGTACCGCGCACGAATGCGTCGATAGTCCTCCAGAGACGTCTTGGCCACCGCAAGTCGCCGATTGCGCGAGATGGTGGCATTGAGCGGGCTCGACGGGGCCACCTGGGTCGCCGTTCGAACCACTTCTGCAAGCTTCCCGAGTGCACTCACTGCCTCGGTGACGGATGTGGTCACGTCGTTGAACGCTGCACGCGCCCGTGCGATCCCCTCCCCCGGGCTCGTCACGAGATCTGCCAGTGCACTGACCAACAAGCTGGTGTCGCTCGGCGGCCTGGCGGGCATCCACAATTCTTCGGGGCCTGGCGCTCGATTCTTCTCCGGATCGAAGATCACCTGACTGATCTCTGGAGCCGCCTCGCCGTCCACCAACGACGAATGAGACTTCGTGAAGATGGCAAATCTGTTTCTGGTCAGCCCCTCGACCAGGTACATCTCCCACAACGGCCTCGTGCTGTCGAGTGGTCTCGACGTCAGCCGCGCGATCAGATCCATCAGCTGTTCGTCGGAACCCGGTTTGGGCAGAGCAGATCGGCGAACGTGATAAGTGATGTCGAAATCCGAGTCGTCCACCCACACGGGGCGGGCCAGGCCGAACGCCACCTCACGCACTCGCTGGCGGTAACGCGGAACCGATCCGAGCCGCTCTTCGACCAGACGAAGCAATTCCTCGTGATCGATCCCGTTTCGCAGTTGCCGGAAGATCCCCAACGAGCCGACATGCATCGGCGTCGTCCCGGCTTCGAGGAAGTAGAAAGCAGCATCCTGAGTCGTCAGTCTGTTCACCATGGCTTCGTGTCCCCTCCGTCGCCGAGATCGAACAGAATCGACAACTCCTCGATGGTCGATTCCGAGCCGACGTGGTGGACCCCGACCATCCCGACCGCCACCGCCGCCCGGACGTTGATTTCGAGATCATCCACGAAAACGAAGTCCTCCGGCTCGACGCCCAAACGACTCGCCGCCAACAGATAGATCTCGGCGTCGGGCTTCGCCATCTCGACATCACCGGACAAGATCACGTCGTCGACCAAGACCCCGTCTCCGAGATCCCGCAACCACTGAGCATTGGCACCGCCGGGATCGTTGCTGACGATTCCCGTCACGATTCCGCGGGCCTTCACCGCGCGCACGACCGCGCTCAAGCCGTCGAGATCCGATCCCGGACCGAACAGCACGCCACCGACATCCAACAGAAGTCCCCGCACGCCATCACCCTAAGTCGCGATGGTGATCACGGCGACATCTCGAGCGATTCGTGTCATGCTTCTCACCATCGCTCGGGGGAGCGAAGTCCGAGACAGCTGTCTCGGACGCAGGATCATCCGGGGGGGTGTGATGGAGCCGGACTGCAAGATCGTTCTCGAGCCGGCGCCGCAATTCGAGCCTCACCCGCATACCGTCGTGCTGTCGCGGCCACAGTGCCGGCCAGACCGAACGCAGTGCCGAACAGACCGGATGCTGCGTCGCCCGCGAAAGACGCCACACAACGGAACGTCGCCCAGTACCGGGTTCACTCACGCTCCGGAACCGCGGCTGGTAGGTGCCGACATCTTCTGGAACCGATCACTACGTCTGGTTCTCGAAACCGTCGACCGACGACGAAATCCACGGCAACTCAAGGGCGTGTTGACGCCGTCCGTCCTGGAAGTTGTTGCGCGACTTTACACTTCGGATTCCTCGGCCCGGAAGCTGGGCGGCGCGGCCGTTCACCGCACCCACGTTCAAGCAGTGTCGGAGAGTACCGCCGAAGTCTGTGCGACGTACACACGAGGCACGCAGACTTTTGCCGTCGCAGGCCGGATCGACCACACAGACGAAACAGGCT
>NZ_CAURKP010000226.1:0-7249 GCF_963525155.1 uncultured Rhodococcus sp. | reverse complement strand
CACATCACCGGCTGATGCACCGCAAATCCGGGTTCGTCGGGAAATGGGAAATCCGCATCGGTGTCGACAACAAACCGTGGTTCATCCCACCACCCTCGATCGACCCCGGACAGCAACCCAGGCCGGCGAACACCACCTTCAAAACCTGAGAAGAACCTCAGGCACAACAGAACACGGCCAGGCCTGTTTCAGACCCGCTGCTCTGTGTCCGACCGATTGGTGGGAGGTGGAGTCGAATGGTTGCGTGCTTTCGGGGCGGCTCTACTTTCGGGTGCCCGTGTGGCCTGTCCCACTCAGTGGGTCATTATTCCGTCGTTGCCGCGCCGGTTGTGCCAGGTCATTTGGACGTCTGACCTGCAGTGCAAAATCTTTCGTTAGAACACGTTCCAATTTCGCAGATTTGTGGCTATGGTCACAGAGATAGATGCGGGTGTGCGAATGAAAGGGTGAAGTGACGTGAAGACCAAGGGTGCAATCCTGTGGGGCCTCAATGAAAAGTGGTCCGTCGAGGAGATCGAGATCGGTGAGCCGGTAGCCGGCGAAGTTCAGATTCGCATGGAAGCGGCCGGAATGTGCCACTCCGATCACCACATCGTCACCGGCGCGACCCCGATGCCGTCGTTCCCCGTCATGGGTGGGCACGAGGGTTCGGGCGTCATCACCAAGCTCGGCCCGGAGGTCAAGGGTCTGGAGGTCGGCGACCACGTCGTTCTGTCCTTCATTCCGGCTTGTGGAACCTGTCCGGCGTGTTCGGCCGGACATCAGAATCTTTGTGACCTCGGGATGGGCCTCCTCAGCGGCCAAGCCATCAGCGACGGCACGTACCGGATCCAGGCTCGCGGCGAAAACGTGATCCCGATGTGCCTGCTAGGGACGTTCTCGCCCTACATGGTCGTGAACCAGTCGTCAGTGGTGAAGATCGACAAGGACATTCCGTTCGAGGTTGCCGCACTCGTCGGTTGCGGCGTTCCGACCGGTTGGGGATCGGCAACCCACATCGCCGATGTGAAGCCCGGCGAAGACGTTGTGATCATGGGTGTCGGCGGCGTCGGTATCAGTGCGCTACAGGGTGCAGTTGCATCGGGCGCCCGGTACATCTTTGCCATCGACCCCGTGCCGTGGAAGCGTGAGCAGGCTCTGAAGTTCGGCGCAACGCACGCTTTCGAAAGCGCTGCCGCTGCCATTCAGCCGATCATCGACGCTACGTATGGCCGCATGGCACAGAAGACGATCATCACCGTCGGCGAAATGAGGGGTGAGTACGTCGAAGAAGCGATGATTCTGACGGCAAAGGCCGGCCGTTGTGTCGTCACCGCAATGGGGCACCTGACGGACATGGATGTGAAGCTGAACCTGTTCCTGATGTCGATGCTTCAGAAGGACCTTCAGGGCAACATTTTCGGCGGTGGCAACGCTCGCCAGGACGTGCCGAACCTCCTCGCGATGTACAAGGCAGGCAAGCTGAACCTCGACGACATGGTGACTCGGACATACACGCTCGAAGGCGTGAACGACGGCTACCAGGACATGTTGGATGGCAAGAACATCCGCGGCGTCATCCGCTACACCGAAGCTGACTGGTGATCGGAAGCGCAACTCTTGTGCCAGTAGTCTGATCGGGTGCCCAGTACTCACAGTCTCGACGTAATCCAGCAGTGGCCGGTCGACAATGCGGCAGCGGTCGTCCTCTCCGGGAAGAATCCCGGTGAGGGCGACCGCATTCGTGGTTTCAGTGGCGACCAGGCGCATGTTTTCCCCCTGGCTTCGGTGACAAAACTGTTGTGCGCCTACGCGATTCTCGTGGCAGTGGAGGAGGGGGCGGTCGAGTTGGATGGGCCGGCCGGGCCGGAGGGGTCGACCGTTCGTCATCTCCTCGCACATGCTTCGGGATTGGCATTCGCCGAACGTGTTGTTCAGGCGCCGGTGGCGTCGAAGCGGATCTACTCGAGTGCGGGGTTCGAGGTGCTTGCCGAGTTGGTTTCCCGGGAGACCGAGATCGAATTTGCCGACTATCTGGCCGAGGCGGTGTTCGCGCCATTGGCGATGACCAGCGCGGCTCTTGTCGGTCCGGCCGGTCACGGTGCGCAGGCATCGGCAGACGACTTGGCCAAGTTCGCGGCTGAACTGCTCTCGCCGACTCTGGTCTCGGCGCAGACGTTCGCAGAGGCGACAACTGTGCAGTTCCCGGGGCTCAACGGAATTCTTCCGGGCTACGGCTCTCAGCGCCCCAACGACTGGGGGCTCGGATTCGAAATTCGGGGCGACAAGCGTCCGCATTGGACGGGTCTCGAGAACTCGGCCGCTACCTTCGGTCATTTCGGCCAGTCCGGGACGTTCCTGTGGGTCGATCCCACGATCGATACTGCGTGCGTCGTGCTTACCGATCGCGATTTCGGTGATTGGGCCAAGCCTTTGTGGACCGAATTGTCGGATGGCGTGGTCGGTGAAGTTTCGCGGTAGAGCACAAATTTCTCTCCTTCCACTGGCGCAACACGGGTAACACAAGGCACACTGTTCAATCGAGCGTGCTGCACGAACTCGACAGAGGTCGTTGGGGAAGACGTCCCTCGTCGAAGCAGGAGGCTCGAGTGCGCGAAATGAATCAATTCGCGGACGTGACGACTGGTGTGGTTTACATCCACTCGTCGCCCGCGGCGCTGTGCCCGCACGTGGATTGGGCTTTGTCCGCCACGTTGGACAGCCCTGCCAAGCTCAGATGGACCTCACAGCCTGCCTACGACGGGCTTCTGCGTGCGACGACGGACTGGACGGGTCCCGTCGGAACCTGTGCCCGCCTGGTCGACTCGCTACGCGCGTGGCCGATGTTGCGGTTCGAGGTCACCGAGGACCCGAGTCACGGCGTCGACGGCGAACGGTACAGCCATGTGCCAGGTCTGGGCCTGTGGCGCGGATCCACCAGTGCGAACGGTGATGTCGTCGTAGGGGAGATGAAACTGCGGTCCATCATGAATTCCGGTGGAGACATCGCCGCGGAGATCGATCGGGCGATAGGCGCACCGTGGGACGAGGAACTCGAACCCTTCCGGAGTTCAGGCGAAGGTGCCGAAGTGACATGGCTGCGAAGGCGTGTCAGCTGACCGAGGTCCATCCTGAACCTTGAGTGCTCTCGCGGCTTGAACGACTAAGACTTGAATGACAAAGGTGGGCCCCGCCGTATCGGCGAGGCCCACCTTGCTGTCCAGGGATGTCAGAGCGGAATGTTCTTGTGCCGCGCGCGGACAGACGGCGCAGACGCGAGCGCAGCAGTGACGATGCTGCGAGTCTTCGCCGGGTCGATTTCCTCGTCGACGACGCCGATTTCGACAGCGCGGTCGACGCCGCCTGCGATCGCCTCGTGTTCGGCAGCAAGACGGTCGTGCAATGCTTCACGCTCGTCGTCCGGCGCTGCAGCGAGAGCTCGCTTGTGCAGGATGCCGACAGCAGCCTTCGCACCCATCACGGCTACTTCGGAGTTGGGCCAAGCGAATACGGCCGTGGCTCCCAGTGCTCGCGAGTTCATCGCGATGTATGCGCCGCCGTAGATCTTTCGAGTGACGACGGTGACGCGGGGGACAGTCGCCTCGGCGAAGGCGTGAAGCAGCTTCGCTCCGCGGCGGACAACGCCTTCCCACTCCATCGACACGCCCGGCAGGTAGCCCGGAACATCCACGACGACTACGAGCGGTACGCCGAATGCGTTGCACAGTCGCACGAATCGAGCGGCCTTCTCTGCACTTTCGGAGTTCAGGCACCCCCCGAGTCGCAGTGGGTTGTTCGCGATGACGCCAACGGTGCGTCCGGCCATCCGGCCGAAACCGGTGACGATGCTCCGAGCGTAATTGCCTTGCAGTTCTTCGAAACTCGACTCGCCTTCGACGTTGTCGAGCATTTCGTGAACGATCGGACGAACGTCGTATGCACGTTTCGCGGAGGCAGGCATCATGGCGCGCAGATCGCTGTCGCCGAGTTCCGCTGCCCGCTGATCGAATTCGCCCTGCTCGCACATCATCGAAACCAGGCGGCGTGCGCGGTGCAATGCGTCGGCCTCGTCGTGTGCGGCGATGTGCGCGACACCCGACTTCTTGGTGTGTGTGTCCGGACCGCCGAGTGACACCATGTCGACCTGTTCGCCGGTGACACTACGAACTACGTCTGGCCCGGTGACGAACACTCGGCCTTCCGGCGCCATGATCACGACATCGGTGAGGGCTGGACCATACGCGGCTCCGCCAGCGGCAAAGCCGAGCACGACGGAAATTTGAGGTATGAGACCCGACGCGCGGACCATGGCCTCGAAGACCAGTCCGACGGCGTGGAGTGCTTCGACGCCTTCAGCCAGACGCGCGCCACCGGAGTGCCAGAGGCCCACGATGGGGGACTCTTCCTCGATGGCGGTATCGATGGCTTTGACGAGGTGTTTGCAACCGTCGACGCCCATGGCGCCA
This sequence comes from uncultured Rhodococcus sp., assembly GCF_963525155.1. Taxonomy (NCBI): domain Bacteria; kingdom Bacillati; phylum Actinomycetota; class Actinomycetes; order Mycobacteriales; family Nocardiaceae; genus Rhodococcus; species uncultured Rhodococcus sp. Next base: position 2,804 of record NZ_CAURKP010000226.1, on the reverse strand, counting down.
CCCATGACAGTGGCGTCGGAGCAGTATGCGATGGTGCGGACGCCGTCGATGTTTCCGGACGCGGCGAGCACACCGGACTTGTCACGGGCGTGGAGCGGCACTGTTGTGCCGGGGTCGAACAGATTTTCCAGGCGCGCAAGAGGATCGCGCGGGTCTGTCGATGATTCGGACTTTGTCACGGGGGCCAGGATGGTCATCGCGTCCTCCTTCAGTACGAGCCTTGGGTGGAACGAAAGGTCGGTGTTGTCCGCGGGTGACGTTGTGTTGCAACGACACCCGCGGACAGGTGCAAACCGCGGTTCGGGCTAGGCCCGACCGAAGGCGAGCGCGACATTGTGCCCACCGAAACCGAACGAGTTGTTCAGTGCGAAATCGAAAGAGCCGGTTCGGGGTTCACCCTTGACGACATCGAGATCGATTTCTGGATCCTGGCTGTCAACATTGAGCGTGGGCGGGATGATCCCGTCACGCACTGCCAGAACCGTGAGGACTGATTCGAGGGCGCCGACAGCGCCGATCGAGTGTCCCAGCGCGGATTTCGGGCCGTACACCGCAGCGTGATTGCCGACCGCTGCGTTGATTGCCTTTGCCTCTGCGATGTCACCGATCGGCGTCGCAGTGGCGTGGGCGTTGATGTGCTTGATGTCGGACTTCGTCAGTCCGGCCATCTCGATTGCTCGGGTCATGGCTCGCGCCGCGCCCAGGCCTTCCGGATGCGGTGCCACGATGTGGTACCCGTCCGAAGTGATTCCGGAACCAAGCAGGCGGGCGTGAATCGTCGCCCCGCGTGCCTTTGCGTGCTCCTCGGTTTCGAGGATCATCAGGGCGCCGGCTTCGCCGAAGACAAATCCGTCGCGGTCCTTGTCGAAAGGACGTGAAGCTGCGGCCGGATTGTCGTTGTTGGTGCTCATCGCACGCATCATGGCGAAGCTCGCGATCGGAACGGCGTCGATGAAGCTCTCGACTCCACCAGCCACAACCATGTCCGCGTCACCCATGACAAGCATGCGGTGAGCGTGAGCAATTGCCTCGGAACCTGATGAACATGCCGACACCGGAGTGATGACGCCACCGCGGGCCCCGAGTTCGAGTCCGACCGTTGCGGCCGGTCCGTTGGGCATGACCATCTGCACCGAGAACGGGGACACCTTGCGGTATCCGCCGCCACGGAGCTTGTCGACGGCGTCGATGAGCGTGTCGCCGCCGCCGAGTCCGGTGCCGATGACAACGGCCAGGCGGTCCTGATCGACTTCAGGGCTGCCGGCGTTGCTCCAGACCGTGCGACTCAACGTGAGGGCAAGGCGTTCCACCCAGCTCATCCGTCGAATTTCGACGCGGGACAAGCCCTCGTCCGGTGAAACCTTCAGGTGCCCGCCGATGCGAATGGGAAGGTCGAACTCGTCGATGAACGGGTCATCGAGGATTCCGATGCCGCTTTCGCCGGCGAGGAGCGCCTTCCACGTGCCATCCACATCACCAGCCACCGAGGTCGACGTCGCGAGGCTCGTGACGACGATGTCGGGGAATTTCCCTTTGCGGGTAGAAGCGGAAGTCACGGTCGGCTCACTCTGCGTTCTTGGCTTCGGCGCCTTCGGCTTCGAGCTTCTGGATGTACGCGACGATGTCGCCGACGGTGCGCAGACCTGCAAGATCCTCGTCGGGGACCTTCACGCCGTACTTGTCTTCGGTCTGAACGGCGATCTCGACCATGGACAGGGAGTCGATATCGAGGTCGTCCACGAAGGACTTGTCAACGGTGACCTCGGAAGGCTCGATACCGGTGACCTCCTCCACGATCTGGCCGAGTTCCGCGATGATTTCTTCCTGAGTGTGGGCCACTGGTGTGGCTCCCTTCTTGATCGATTGAGGTGGGGTGAAACGTCCGGCCGCCGTTCGGGCTGATCGGCCGGGTGGGCGTCCGAGCTAGGTCAGCTCGGACAGTGCGGAGATATCCTCCGGGTTCTTGAGGGCCACCGTCGGTGTGCCACGCATTTCACGCTTGGCAATTCCGACGAGGGTTCCGGCCGGCGGGAGTTCCACGATCGCGCTGACTTCTGCTGTCCGCAACGACGCGGAGCAGAGGTCCCAACGAACGGGGCGGGTTACCTGCGCGGCAAGCTTGGTGAGGGCGTCGGCGCCCGAGGAGACGGGTGCGCCATCCGAGTTGGAAAGCAGCGTGCGCGTCGGATCGGAAGGGGTGATCTTGGCGGCAGCAGCTGCGACGGCGTCCTGCGCAGGCGCCATGAAGCGGGTGTGGAAAGCTCCGGCGACGGGTAGTGCGCGGACTCGGGCCTTTTCGGGTGCGTTTGCTGCGAGTTCTTCGAGCGCGGTGAGCAGTCCGGCCGCCACGATCTGGCCGGCCGCATTGCGGTTGGCTGCTTCCAGCCCGAGTTCTTCGATTCGTGCGAGCACTTCGGCTTCGTCTCCACCGAGAACGGCTGACATGCCCGTGGGCTCGAGCGCACAAGCCTTGGCCATCTCGGCGCCACGGAGGGCGGCAAGCGCGACCGCGTCGTCAGCGGAGATAACACCGGCGACCGCAGCAGCGGCAAGTTCACCCACCGAATGGCCGGCAGCGATGACGTCGGCGCCGAGGAGCCCACGTGATTCGATTTCCTCGTATGCCAGCAGAGCAGCGGCAACGACGAGGGGCTGGGTTACCGAGGTGTCGGTGATTTCTTCGGCAGTCGCGGTCGTGCCGAGTCGGACGAGGTCCAGGCCGGCTGCCTTCGACCACACTTCGAGGCGGTCTTGTGCTCCGGGCAGTGCCAGCCAGGGGCTGAGCATGCCGGGTGTCTGAGAGC
>NZ_CAURKP010000225.1:0-7283 GCF_963525155.1 uncultured Rhodococcus sp. | reverse complement strand
GTATCTCCCCGCACTTCCGCCCGCCCCGCCACCGTATGAACGCCACCGACCGCCGCACCGAAATCCGCGCTCGATTCCAGGTTTGGAATCAGGTCACTGAACTACGCATCACTGCCTGACCGACTGCTCTGTGGAATGGCCTGCTGCGCCCGAAAACTGCTGTATCCCAGACAACTTGACAACATCCTGTGACCTCCTGTGGATCACTCTGCCTCATCTCTCATATAGATGGTTCACTTTGAGGGGCACGGATCAGCCAGTCCAACTTCCGGGTACCAGTTCATACAAGGGTGTTCCAAGATTCTAGGAACCCGCGCGGTTCCGATTGCTGAGCGCGTAAAGGCGGCACGACGAGTTGACGAAGATCTTGCATATCGTTTTGCGGGCTTCGCCTTGGACCGTGAGGAAGAGCCGTGAGCGCAATGTAATCCACATGTTTCCGTCGTTCATGCAATCGAAACACAGCGTCCCTAAAGTTCGATCTACGCACTTGGATCCAAGCTTGTATGCAAGCGGGGTCGCATCCGATCAAGGGAGAACGAATGATCTCGCCTACCGCGCCGGGGATCCACATCGGCGGTCTCACAAAACAATTCAAGGTTGGACGCTCCACTGTCACCGCACTGGACGGCGTCGACATTCAGTCCGAGCAAGGCGAATTCGTCACGCTCCTCGGACCGTCCGGATGCGGCAAGAGCACCGTATTGCGGATCCTCGCCGGCCTCGAATCACAGAGCGCAGGCACCGCACTGGTCCATGGCGAAACTCCGCAGGACATGCGCCGACACCGCCACCTCGGAATCGCATTCCAAGACTCTGCACTACTGCCCTGGCGGTCGGTCCGCTCCAACATTCGTCTCCCCCTCGAGGTGTCGAAGCAGACGGGTTCGGACGAGTTCGTTCAGGAACTCATCGACCTGGTCGGCCTCACCGGCTTCGAGAATGCACGACCAGCACCGCTTTCCGGAGGTATGCGCCAGCGCGTGGCAATCGCGCGGGCACTCGTGGTCAAGCCCCGCGTTCTGCTCCTCGACGAACCGTTCGGCGCCCTCGACGACATGACCCGACAGAAGCTCAATATCGAGCTTCTCCGGATTTGGACCGAGCGGCCTGCCACCACCCTCATGGTCACGCACGGTATCGCTGAGGCCGTGTTTCTCTCGGACACCGTGGTGGTTATGAGCGCCCGGCCCGGGCGCGTCGAGAAGGTGGTCAAGATCGATCTGCCGCGGCCCCGGACACCGGAGATGATGCGCACCCGCGAATTCCACGAATACGTCGATCTCCTGTCCTCCATTCTCTTCAGCGCTCGCACCCGCGACGAGGACGCACTGGCCACCGTGGGTGGTGACCGCCGATGAAGAACAGTCGATTCCTCGGAGTGCTCGGCACCGGGGTCGTGCTCATCGTGTGGCAGATCGTCGGTATGACAGGCATTCTCGGCCCGGGCATAGCGCCACCCACCGCCATTGTCGGCGGCGTGATGCACGACGGTCTCGCCTTCTACGGAGTCCACATTCCCGTCACGTTGGCATCGGCTTCGGTGGGCTACCTGTGGGGAAATCTTGCCGCGATCGCGTGCGCAGCGCTGGTGACGACGGTTCCGGCCCTCGAGAAGTTGGTGTTGCAGGTGGGTATCGCGTCGGCGTGCATCCCGTTGATCGCAATCGCACCCATCCTCGCGGCGTGCTTCGACGGTGTTGTCACGTCCGCGATCATGGCCGCAGTCTCGGTCTTCTTCACCACCCTCGTCGGCACCATCAACGGGCTCTCACATGCTGATTCGTCGAGCGAAGATCTGGTCCGTGCGTACGGCGGCGGTGAGTACCTCGTTCTGCGTAAGGTGCAGCTCATGTCGGCGTTGCCGAGTATTTTGACTGCACTGAAAGTCGCTGTGCCCGCGGCAATTCTGGGAACGATCATCGGTGAGTTCATGGGGCAGGAGCGAGGTTTAGGGGCTGCGCTCGTTGTCGCTCAGTCCTCGAGTGACGTGGTGCGCACCTGGGGAATCACGCTGGTATCGAGCCTCATCGCCGGTCTTGCATTCCTGCTGGTCAACACTGTCGAGAAGATAGCCACCCCCTGGGCTGCAAGTACGTCGGGAGTCAACGCATGACAATCACACAGGACTCGCCCTCGGAGGTCGCCGGCCCGCGCGCCGCACAGCGAAACCAGGCCCTCACGATTGTGCACAGCCTGGCGCGTACTCTCGCGACGCTCGTCGGGGCAGTGATCGCCATCCTTACCGCCTGGACCCTCTTCATTCGACTGGTCGATGTGAGCCCGTTCGTCGCCAAGTCGCCGACGGATGTCTGGAATTACTTGATCACCGACACCGATGCTGCGGAGCACCGCGCAGTGATCACCTCCAATCTGGCCCGCACGCTCACCGATGCGTCGTATGGATTTGTCCTCGGGCTGTTTCTTGCGGCCGGTGTTTCACTGCTCTTCTACTTTTCGGCCACAGCCGAGGCCATGTTCATTCCGTCTGTCACGGCGTTGCATGCGATCCCGATGGTCACTATCGCGCCGATTCTCGTGTTGATCTTCGGACGCGGACTGGTCGGCACTGCCGTCATCGGTGCTGCGATCGTCGTTGTGCCCGCGTTGCTCACCATGCTGCAGGGGATCCGCAGTACTCCGCGGACCGATGTCGATATGGTGGTCGCGTATGGCGGATCCACTCTGTCCGCATTCTGGAAAGTTGCTCTGCCCCATGCCATTCCCACCTGGTTCGCCGCAGCGCGTCTAGCCGTCACCACCTCGATCGTCGGCGCATTACTGGCCGAATGGCTAGCCACCGGGCAGGGACTGGGAGGCCAGATGCTCAGGGATGCCAACGAATTCGAATTCGCACGATTGTGGTCTTCGGTCGTCGTACTCACCGTCACCTGCATTGTCATCTACCAGATCGTCAGCGTCATCGAAGCCGCTGTCACATCACGCATGAGCGCTCCCCGCTGAGAGCGGCGCCAGCCGAACCCCACCTTTCCTCGTTACCGAAACGGATACCCGATGACCACACAGTTTGATCGCAGGAAATTTCTCACCCGCGGACTCACCTTGGGCGGCCTCGCTCTGGCCGGGCCCGCCGTTCTGTCGGCCTGCATGTCCGGCGACTCGGGCAGCGCCTCCGCAGACGGTTTCGGAGTTGCATCCCAGCGGCTGGCCTGGATCAAGAACACCCAGTTCGCCGGAAGCTACGTCGCCGACAAGAACGGTTACTACACCGACGCAGGATTCAGTGGCTCCGATCTGGTCTCCGGTGGACCCACCGCTCCACCGATCGAATCCGATGTCCTCTCACGCACCTTCGTAGGAGTCTCGCAGGTGCCCATCGCCGGATCTGCCGTCGCGAAGGGCGCGCCGCTGAAGATCGTCGGCGCCGTCTACAGTCGCTACGCCGGATGCGTCATGACGATGGGAAACAATCCCGTCAATACACCGGAAGAGTTGTACGGCAAAACCATTGGATGCGCCTCGTCCAGTGAACCGGTCTGGCGCAACTTCATTGCAGCGCTCGGTCTCGACGAGTCCCGCATCAACACGGTGCCGGTACAGGGCGACCCGATCGGCATGACTGTCGGTGAGATCGACGGCTACGTCGGATTTGTCAACAGTCAGGTGGTCGACCTGCGCAACAAGGGATTCGACATCAACACGATGCTCCTTGCCGACGTCGGATTTCCTCTCGTCGGGCAGACCTACATCACCACCCAGGAGAACATCGACAACAACCGCGAGAAGCTCAAGGCATTCCTACACGCCGAGATCCGGGGGTGGAAGGACGTTCTCGCGGACCCACAGAGGGCAGCGGACCTCACCGTCAACGAATACGGCAAGGATCTCAACCTGAACCCTCAGTCCACCTACGACTGCTGCATCGCGGGCAACGAACTCATCCGCAACGGCTCTGCCGGACAGCAAATTCTGTCGATCTCCGACGCTACTGCCGCAGCGAACATCGAAGCCATCGCAGCCGGCGGCCTGAACCTCTCTGTTGACGACCTGTTCGACCTCGGGCCCATTCGCGAAGTCCACGAAGAAAATCCAGACCTGGCGCTGGCATAGAGCACTCCCTTGTCCAACACACTGTTTTCGCAACCGAAAGGCCCTGAAATGTCCTCTCCCACAACCCCGGACCTCGTCGTCACCGGCGGAACCGTTATCTCCCACGACGGTCGCCGCCGCCAGGACATCGCGGTCGCCGATGGGCGCATCCTCGCAGTCGGCGACAATCTCCTCGCCCCGGGAGTGCCGACCATCGACGCGACGGGGTTGCTCGTTCTCCCAGGATTGGTGGACATGCACGTCCATCTGCGCGAGCCCGGAATGACCGAAAAGGAAGACTTCGCGAGCGGCACGTCGGCTGCAGCTGCGGGCGGCGTCACGACCGTCGTCGACATGCCCAACACCAAACCCCCCGTCGCGACGGCCGAGCGATACCGGCAGAAGCTGGACCTGGTGAAGAACAAGGCGTACGTGGACTTCGGGCTCTACGGGATGCTCGATCACGCCAACTCCGACGAGATCGCGGACATGGCGGAGCTGGGCGCCATGGGACTCAAACTGTTCATGGGTCAGACGACGGGTGACAACCGCTGCCCCAACGACGCCGCGATCTTCCGTGGACTCGAAGCTGCCGCTGCCGCCGATCTTGTCGTGGGCGTGCACGCGGAGAACGATCACCTGCTGCGCATGTTCGGTGACCGCCTCCAAGCGTCCGGTCGTAAGGATCCGCGCGCACACCTCGAAGGCCGGCCCGCCTTCGTCGAGGTCGAGGCCATTACTCGCATCATCACGATGGCAACCGAAGCGAAGACCAAACTGCACATCCATCACCTATCGACGGCCGTCGGACTCCAGCGGGTGATGGATCTGCGTGCGCAGGGGCATCGGGTCAGTGTCGAAGCACTTGTCTCGCACCTGTTCCTCGACGCGGATGCCTACGACACCTACGGGAACTTGATCAAGCTCAACCCGCCGATTCGCCCGGCCTCCGACGTGGCCGCATTGTGGGACGGGATCGACCGCGGGGACGTCGACATCATTGCCACCGATCATGCCCCGCACACCGTCGACGAGCAGGCCGAGACAGATGTGTGGAAGGCGTACGGCGGATTCATCGGCGTGGAAACGATGCTTCCGTTGATGCTCACCGCCGCTGCGCAGGGAAAGCTGACCGTCGAAGACATCGTCCGCCTGTGCTCCTACACTCCGGCGCAGCGCTGGTCGATGGCGAACAAAGGTCAGATCGCGCCCGGCTTCGATGCCGATTTCGTCCTCGTCGACGCCGGAGCCGAGGTTGTTCTCGACCAGAACTCGCTCCACTCCAAGCACAACGTCACTCCGTACGACGGTTGGGCGCTCACCGGCAGTGTTGTCGCGACGTACCTGCGCGGCGGCCTTGTCTACGAGAAGGGAGAAGTGGTCGGCGCACCCCGCGGCCGTCAGGTCCAGCCGGCGCGAACGCCTGCCGATTCCGTGCGCTGACTTGCCGATCCGCGAACAATGACAATCCAGCACAACAGACGAGGAGAGCGCGTGAGCGACATACAGGCAACACTGCTCGGAGATACCGGTTCCGCCACTATCCGTGCCGCGGTTGAGCGTTGCGTCGACGAAGTACATGGTGGGTCCACCGGTTCACCGTCTACCGACCCCGCTGCGATCGCCGGGATAGGCACCACAGCGGCGCATGCGTTGAAAGGTCGACTGCTCCTCGATGCGCTGGCGGACTACGGCGTCGAACTGGATGGGACACTGCCATTCGACAATCCCGAGGCGCTACTGGCGAATCCTGCGTGGACACTCGCGCTCGTTCTCAGTCCGTGGAAGCAGTCGGTCGCAACGTATTTGGCGATGTCAACTCCGTCCGCCGTGCGAACCGGTGTCGTCGACACGATAGTTCGTGAGTCGAGGGGCGAGGTTGGAGTCAACACCAACAGTTGGGCATCTCAGGCGGCGATGGAAACGCTGATGGGTGGCCGGACACCGTCGTCGATTCTGATTCTCGGGTCCGGCGGTTCGTCGAACTCGGTAGCGTTGGCGTGCCGCCGGGCGTGGCCGGGTGTGCGACTGATCGGCAGTGCCCGCAATCTCGACGCTGCAGTGGTGTGGGCGCAGCGATTCGACGCCGAGTTCGCAGCACCTGCTGACGTCTCCGCGCTGCTCGGCCCGGGCACGCCGTCGTTGCTGGTCAATACGACCACGTGGGGTGAGACGGACGCCTCCGAGGAGTCGCCGTTCGTGTTCGACTTCTCGGCTCTCGTATCTCCGGGCAACCAGTTCTTCGATCTGAACAATCGGGTGAGCGCCTTGCAGAGCACTGCGCTGTCGGCAGGTATGAACGTGATGTCCGGAACATTCATGCAGCGCGCCACCAACGCTTGCCGGGCAGCACTGTCGAAAGCGAGGACGACCCTGTGAGCCCGTTGGACAGCATGATCGTGAGCCGTAGCGGCGATCCTGTCAGTGCACGCGAACGTGTATATCTGTATCTCCGGCAACAGATCACCACCGGTGAATTCAGTGGCGGAACCCGCTTGACCGAGGAGCAGATCGCCGACGAGCTCGGTGTGAGCCGGACTCCCATCCGAGAAGCATTGCAGCGGTTGACAAGTGAAGGTCTTGTCGAACGCGTTCGGCGTGGTCAGCTCATCGTCGTGGATGTCGATGCGCAGGCACGTGCCGAGCTTCACGAACTCCGAGTCGCATTCGACCAAGTGGCTGCCAGACTCATCACCGCGAAAACCTCGAGCGTGGACTGGGATTCGCTGTACGCGATGCTGACACCGCTCGATAGTGCACTGAGTGAATTCGGGGTAGGTAGCCCTCAATACGCCATGACTCATCTCGAATTCCACATGGCCATTAACCGAGCCGCGTTCTGCCCCGTCACCTCGTCGTTCCTGGAGAGGCAGGCGTTCTTGTATCCCACCGACGACTACGTCCAGCAATCGGGACACGAACCGATTTCCCAACATCGCGCACTGCTCGACGACCTCGCGAGCGGCGACCTCGACCGTGCCACCACAGCCGTGCGTATCCACGCACTACGCGGGCACGGCAACACCACACTGCGCTGATCCACTCGCAACTGACCCCGCCGCAACAAGGAGTTCCTACGATGTCCCCCAACACTGTCCTCATGTTCGTCAACGGCCAAGCAATGAGCGGAGGTTCACTCAACGACGCCCTGTCCTCGGCGCGTTTTGTCGGTGCGGTGCGCACCGCACCCGCACAGAGGAACTGCTCGTGCGAAGAAGTGTTTCGCCGACGCG
>NZ_CAURKP010000224.1:0-7400 GCF_963525155.1 uncultured Rhodococcus sp. | reverse complement strand
CACACCGGTAGCGAGGCCGACGAGCGGACCAACGTCGTGCTCCGAGCGGCCGGATATCCGACGGGCCACAGTGCCGCGCAGGTCAATGCAGATCATCTCGCGGCCGATCTGGTCGTCGCCCTCGACACCGGCCATGAACGTGAGCTTGCTCATCTCGGCGTGCCCACCGAGCGTCGGCGCCTACTGCGATCGTTCGACCCCGAGGCGGACGGAGAATCGGTTCCGGACCCGTACTACGGGGATCAGGAGGACTTCGAACTGGTGCGAGACCAGATCGAAGCAGCCATTCCCGACATACTCGACTGGATCCGCGAGCGAGCCTGAACCCGGAGCAAAATTCACTCCCGTTCGGGCAACGGATACCGTGGACGTGTGCGAAGACTGAAATTCCTGTTGCGGCCCGGTTGGTTGGTACTGGCAGCTGTGGTCGGGCTCTTCGCCTACCTGTGCTTCACCGTGCTCGCTCCGTGGCAGCTCGGCAAGAACACGAAGACCGAGCACCGCAATGATCTGATCTCGAACTCGATCAACGCGGAGACCGTGCCGATCGGTGATGTCATCGCCGATTCGACGATCGCACCGGACGACGAATGGCGAAACATCACCGCGGCCGGTACCTATCTGCCCGACGCCGATATCCTCGTCCGACTGCAGTCCATCGAGGGCGCGCCGTCCTACGAGATCCTGACGCCTTTCCGCCTGGACGACGGCCGCACGATCCTCGTCAATCGCGGATACGTTCGGCCGATCAACGGCGCCGAGGCACCGCCCATCGCCGTGCCGCCGACCGATCCGGTCACTCTCAACGGTCGCGTGCGTCTGTCGGAAGGCACCGCGCCCGGCCGAGTTCCGATGTTCGAGGACGGCGCGAAACAGGTCTACTCCATCGACGCACGACCGATCGGCGAGTTCATCGGAACGGACCTGATCGACGCGTACATCCAACTCGAACCCGACCAGCCCGGCGGCCTGGGGACGATCCCTCTCCCCCAACTCGATGCAGGCCCCTACCTCTCGTACGGGTTCCAGTGGCTGGCGTTCGGCATCATGGCGCCGCTCGGACTGGCCTACTTCATTCGCGCGGAGTGGCGCGAACGTCGCAAGGAGAAGGCAGCTCAAGCAGCTGTCGACGGTTTCGCAGCGGACGACCCCGCTACCGAGACGACCCCGGAAGCGCCGGTGTCCGCGCCTGCCTCACCCCCCGCCGAACCGGCTCGTACCTTCAGCCGTCGCAAGAAGCCGGAGCCGGAATCAGTGCCGCTGACGGCGCAGGAAGCCAAACTTGCCGATCGATACGGCAATACCCGCTGACACCACAACTGCACTGATCTGCACCGCCGACGAAAGCCTCGACGCGCGGCGCAGATCGTTCGGCGTCGGCACAGTCCCGCGGCCGAGGACGGGACGCATCTCCACCCCGTGCGCGTACTCGGTCCGACCACCCAACGAAATGCCCAACGCCCCTGCCGCCGACGCTTCCGCGACGCCCGCATTGGGGCTTGGATGAGCCGCTGCGTCGCGTTTCCACGCCGCCAGTGATTCCTGAACCGAGCCGCCTACCACCGGTGCACACGCAGCCGTCAGCGCACCTGTCAGCCGAGCGGGGACGATGTTGACCAGGTCGTCGAACCTCGCCGCAGCCCACCCGAATCTGCGGTATTTCTCGGAGCGGTAGCCGATCATCGCGTCGAGGGTGTTGGCGGCGCGGTAGACGAACAGACCCGGCACGCCCGCAATTGCACCCCAGAACATTGCACCGACGCTTGCATCCGAGGTGTTTTCGGCGACCGACTCCAGCGCTGCACGCGTGAGGCCCTCCTCGCTCAGTACCGATGGATCGCGTCCACACAGTGAAGGGAGAAGCTCGCGCGCTTTCGTCAGGTCGCGATCGACCTGTGACGCCTCCAATCGAGCGGCCATGTCGATGCCGGTGCGTGCAAGCGACGTCCCGCCGAGCACAGCCCAGGTAGCCATCGCTGTCGTACCCGTGACGGCCACCCAACCGGCCCGGCGCGACGCTGTTTCGGCTGCGAGCCCAAGTCCTGCGGTGCCGGCCAAGAGCACGGCAACATGAAGTGTTCCGGCCGCGCGCGAGTCCCGGTAGGACATCTTCTGCAGCGCGATAGCCGCGGTTCCGAAGCCGGCGACCGGATGGAACCGCCCCGGATCGGCGAAGACCCGATCCGCGACGAAGCCGAGGAGAAGCCCGGCAGCTCGCGCGTTGAATCGAGATCGGGACAAGCGAACCGAAATGTGCACGAGCGTAGTTTTAGCAGCCACGCTCGTTCTCTGGCCAACCGTCACGTGTCTGCCCGAGCTGAGCACTACCTGTCCCAGTCGATCGTCAGATAGATCAAGCGGTGCATTCGGTTGATTTCCCAGACACGGGCAATCCCGGTCGCCAGTGCGTCGCTCTGGGAACGAACCCGGATCGTCTGCCCCGCGAACAACGCAACACTGAGACTGGGCATCTCGGCGATGTGTATGTGCGGACGGGTGGGATGCACGCGCGTCGGGTCGACGGCTACTTCGATCACAGAACTGGACATGCGTCCAGAATGGCGTATTGCGGACAATTCGTTGTCGAAAATGAAAAACCCCGATCTGCATCGACATGCAGATCGGGGTTTGAATTCTTCGGTGGGCGCGGAGGGTTTCGAACCCCCGACCGCTGGTGTGTAAAACCAGAGCTCTACCACTGAGCTACACGCCCGAACTCCCGGTGAGACCCTCACCGGGAGTGCTCTAAGACTCTAGCGCGGCAAGCGCATTTGCCCAAAGTCCGTGGTCACGGGCTTCTCCGGGGCCGTTCATCTCGGCAAAACGAATAATTCCGTCTTTGTCGATGACAAAGGTGCCACGATTCGCGAAGCCCAACTTGTCGTTGAACACCTCGTACTTCTGAGCGACCTCACCGTGCGGCCAGAAGTCCGACAGCAAGGGAAATGTGTATCCCTGCTCGGCCGACCAGATCTTGTGAGTCGGCGAAGCACCGACAGAAATCGCGAGAATGGCGGTGTCGTCGTTCTCGAACTTCGGAAGCTCGTCACGGACCTTGCAGAGTTCCCCCTGACAAGTCCCGGTGAAGGCCAACGGATAGAAGACCAGCAGAACGTTCTTCTTACCGCGGAAATCTGCGAGCGAAACTTCCTGGTTGTTCTGGTCCTTCAAGGTGAAATCCGGTGCCTGGGCACCAACTTCGAGAGGCATGTGCGATTCCTTGGGAAAGTGCGGAAAGGACCGGGTCAGCGCTTGTTGGCCGGACGAGCCTTCGGCTGAACCAGTCGACTTCCCGACCAGTCACCGAGGTTGGCTGCCGATGTCTGCGTCAGGCCGGCAGTCGGCGCCGATTCGGCGATCTCGCTGGGCTCGACGTGTCCGTCGAGACCGGTCTTGGGAGTGAGAACCCACACGAAGCCTTCGTCGGCGAGGGGCCCGATGGCATCCATGAGGGCGTCCACCAGGTCACCGTCCTCGTCGCGCCACCACAGCAGCACGACGTCGATGACCTCGTCGGAATCCTCGTCGAGCATTTCCCCGCCGATGGTTTCCTCAACCGCGGCACGAATGCCGTCGTCGGTATCCTCATCCCAGCCCAGTTCCTGCACCACCATGTCAGTGGTAATCCCGAGTTTCTGAGCGTAGTTCTGGGCATCCGCCGCGGCGACCACGGTGGGGTCCTCCTTTTGTTGATGGTGTGTGGCGACCCCGCACACCTACCGTTTGACGATCAATTAGGGAAAGCGAACATGGTCTGAGGCGTTAGCGCAAGCCGACCACGCCGAAAACTTTCACCAAAGATCGTCTTCTGACACACGGCGAACCTTACGCCTGCGGATTACCGCAGGTCACAGGGATCCACATTCATCGAAGATCGACTTGCGAATCGAATTGCTCGTATCGCTGATCGAATTGATTTCATCGGCCGAATGATCACTCTCGATCACGACAGCAGATGAACGTAGGTTCGCGGCCAATTCGGCGAACAGTCCGGAAAGTTGCGTCGGAAGTTCACTCGAGACCGAGTCGAACCACGAGGCCGTCTCCCTTGCCGAGGAAGCAGCAGCGCTTGCTTCGGCTCTCAGGTCGGTCTCACCATGATTTCCGGCGTCGACGTAGGCATTGAACGCAACCACGTCGTTTTTCGATCGAGAGACCGCTTCCTCACAGATCGCGAACGCCGCCTCTGCCGCATCTGCCGCCGCTTTCGACGAGGACGCGGCGGCCATCGAAATACTCACCTCGGATTGGTATGCAGCCACGTGCGCTTCATTGGGTACTGCCGATCCGGTCACCGCCGCCGAACATCCCACGATCACCGACAGTCCCACTGCGATCGATCCGACCGAGACCCACGCCCCGACCCTGCCGTAATTGATTTCTTTGTTTATTTTTTCCCAACCCTTCATACGTTCCGATCGATCCCCCAAGCCTGTGACTACGGGGAACCATCACACCCCTGCGTCACGCCGAAAAACGCTACCCGAGAGTAACCAGAGGCGAGGTGTGCCGGACCGACCGGGATGGTGAAAGATGAGGTACGCGCCATATTCACGATGGAAGTGCGTCGGACCTAACAAGGCCTCGATCACCTATGTAAGGACGCCCCACCACGCGTCCCCAAACCAATGAGGAGCACACGTTGTCTGACCTGATCCAGGGTCCCGCGTCCGGGCAGAACGCCGATTCCGGCGCCGCCGGCGAGTCGGGTTCGCCCGCGTCGAATACGCCGGGGGGAACCGACGGTCGCGTTCGCGTCATTCGCGAAGGTGTTGCGTCGTACCTGCCGGACATCGATCCGGACGAGACCACCGAATGGCTCGAATCATTCGACGGACTTCTGGATCGATCCGGACCCACGCGTGCCCGCTACCTCATGCTCCGCATGCTCGAACGCGCCGGTGAGAAGCATGTCGCACTCCCCGCGCTCACGTCGACCGACTACGTCAACACGATTCCGACCGAAAACGAGCCGTGGTTCCCCGGTGACGAAGAGGTCGAGCGCCGCTATCGCGCCTGGATCCGTTGGAACGCCGCGATCATGGTCCACCGCGCTCAGCGACCGGGCGTCGGCGTCGGCGGACACATCTCGACCTACGCATCCTCGGCAGCGTTGTACGAGGTCGGCTTCAACCACTTCTTCCGTGGCAAGGACCATCCCGGCGGCGGCGACCACATCTTCATCCAGGGTCACGCCTCCCCCGGCATCTACGCACGCGCCTTCCTCGAGGGCCGCATCCCCGCGGAACAGCTCGACGGATTCCGCCAGGAGAAGTCCCACGCCGACTTCGGCGGCGCACTGCCGTCCTACCCGCACCCGCGGCTGCTTCCCGACTTCTGGGAGTTCCCGACGGTCTCGATGGGCCTCGGCCCGATGAACGCCATCTACCAGGCCCGGTTCAACCACTACCTCAACGACCGCGGCATCAAGGACACCACCGATCAGCACGTGTGGGCGTTCCTCGGCGACGGCGAAATGGACGAGCCCGAGTCACGCGGCCTCGCTCACGTCGCGGCAACCGAAGGCCTCGACAACCTCACGTTCGTGGTGAACTGCAACCTCCAACGCCTCGACGGCCCGGTCCGCGGCAACGGAAAGATCATCCAGGAACTGGAATCGTTCTTCCGCGGTGCCGGCTGGAACGTCATCAAGGTCGTCTGGGGTCGCGAGTGGGATGCGCTGCTGCACGCCGATCGCGACGGCGCACTGGTCAACCTGATGAACGTGACGCCGGACGGTGACTACCAGACGTACAAGGCCAACGACGGCGCGTTCGTACGCGATCACTTCTTCGGACGTGACCCCCGCACCAAGGAACTGGTCAAGGACCTCACAGACCAGGAAATCTGGAACCTCAAGCGCGGTGGCCACGACTACCGCAAGGTCCACGCCGCCTACGCAGCGGCCATGGCACACAAGGGCCAGCCGACGGTCATCCTGGCGCACACCATCAAGGGCTACACCCTCGGTAAGCACTTCGAGGGCCGCAACGCCACACACCAGATGAAGAAGCTGACGCTGGACGATCTCAAGGCGTTCCGCGACATGCAGCACATCCCGATCTCGGATGCCGAGCTAGAGAAGGATCCGTACCTGCCTCCGTACTACCACCCAGGCGCGGACGCTCCCGAGATCAAGTACATGCTCGACCGTCGTAAAGCACTCGGCGGGTTCCTGCCTTCCCGTAACACCGACGCTGCTCCGCTCAAGCTCCCCGAGGACAAGACGTACGACGTCATCCGCAAGGGCTCGGGCAAGCAGGAAGTCGCCACCACCATGGCGATCGTGCGCATCCTCAAGGAACTGTTGCGCGACAAGGAAATCGGCAAGCGCATCGTGCCGATCATCCCGGACGAGGCCCGCACGTTCGGCATGGACTCGTGGTTCCCGTCGCTGAAGATCTACAACCGCAACGGGCAGCTCTACACGTCCGTCGACGCCGAACTCATGCTCGCCTACAAGGAGAGCCCGATCGGCCAGATCCTCCACGAGGGCATCAACGAGGCCGGTTCGACGGCTTCGTTCACCGCAGTCGGCACGTCGTACGCCACCCACGGTGAACCGATGATTCCGCTGTACATCTTCTACTCGATGTTCGGTTTCCAGCGCACCGGCGACGGCCTGTGGGCGGCTGCCGACCAGATGGCTCGGGGATTCGTTCTCGGCGCCACCGCCGGTCGTACAACTCTGACCGGTGAAGGTCTCCAGCACGCCGACGGACACTCGCTGCTCCTGGCATCCACCAACCCCGCAGCTGTCACGTACGACGCCGCGTTCTCGTACGAGTTGGCGCACATCGTCAAGGACGGCTTGCGCCGCATGTACGGCGGCACCGAGGGCGTCGACGGTTTCGGTGGCGAGAACATCTTCTACTACCTGACCATCTACAACGAGCCGTACGTTCAGCCGGCCGAGCCCGAAGGTCTCGACGTCGAGGGCTTGCTCAAGGGCATCTACCTCTACAAGACGTCCGAAGCATCCGGCCCGAAGGCACAGATCCTCGTCTCCGGTGTCGCGATGCCCGAGGGGCTGCGCGCGCAGAAGCTGCTCGCCGACGAATGGGGCGTCTCGGCCGACGTCTGGTCGGTCACGTCCTGGGGTGAGCTGCGCCGCGAAGGCGTCGAGTGCGAACGTCAGGCGCTGCTCAATCCGTCCGAGGATGCTCCGGTTCCCTTCGTCACCACGGCGTTGTCGTCGGCCCAAGGCCCCGTCGTTGCGGCTTCGGACTGGATGCGGGCGGTCTCGGACCAGATCCGTCAGTGGGTTCCCGGCGACTACACCACGCTCGGCACGGACGGGTTCGGCTTCTCCGACACCCGCACTGCAGCGCGTCGCTACTTCAACGTCGATGCCGAGTCCATCGTCGTTGCCGTGCTGATCGGTTTGGCGAAGGAAGGAT
>NZ_CAURKP010000223.1:0-7418 GCF_963525155.1 uncultured Rhodococcus sp. | reverse complement strand
GGGCTACGCTGCTGGTCATCAAGCCTGTCTGACAGCTTTTCGAACAAGGAAGACCCCCACCGATCCGGTGGGGGTCTTCTTTTTCTCACTGTGCAGATCGCGGGCGGACGAGTCGGCGTGTAAGCCGGATCCTGTCCTGCGGCACCGAAGTGCCGAGTGGCGACCATCCATCTGGGCACACCGTCGCCGGGTGCCTCGAGCGGTTCACCCGCAGGCTCGGGCGAGCAGCCCTCGAACGCCTGCGCAGCCGCACCGCGAGCGATGCGACCTTCAACCTTGCTCCGGGCGGGGTTTACCTAGCCACCCCGGTCACCCGAGGTGCTGGTGCGCTCTTACCGCACCGTTTCACCCTTACCTGCCTCGAAAGGCAGGCGGTCTGTTTTCTGTGGCACTGTCCCGCGAGTTGCCTCGGGTTGCCGTTAACAACCGCCCTGCTCTGTGGAGTCCGGACTTTCCTCGGCCCCAGGCCTGTGCGCGATACGCGCTGGTTCCAGAAGCCGCGGCCGCCCGGCCAACTCGTCCGCCCCCGTATGCTACCGGGCGCCTGTCGGTGGCCGGCACTATGGTCACCGTATGACTCGGTACGTGGCCCTGCTACGCGGTATCAACGTGGGCGGCATCAACATCAAGATGGCGGACCTGGCGAGAGTCTTCGGTGACCTCGGATTCCAAGGGGTGAAAACCGTGTTGGCCTCAGGCAACGTTCTGTTCGACAGTCCGAGCACCGACATCCCGACGCTGAAGAAACAGATCGAATCCGCCCTTGCCCGCGAGTTCGGCTACGAGGCTTGGGTGTTCGTCCTCGACCTTCCGACACTGCAGGCGATCGTGGACAACTACCCGTTCGAGCGCGAACGCGAGGGTTGGCACGCTTATGCGATGGTTGCCTCCGAGCCGGAAATCCTGGAGGAATTGAGCACTGCGGCAGCGCAACTCGATGCCTCGGTCGAGCGTGTGGCGGCAGGCGACGGAGTCTTGTACTGGGAGGTCGAGAAGGGGCAGACCGTCAAGAGCGCGTTCGGCCGGAACACCGGAAAACCGAAGTTCAAGGCGTTCACCACAACCCGAAACCTGAACACGCTCTACAAACTGCTCAAATGACGCTCGCCCCGACACGGAGCACCAACGCGTGACTCTTCTTCCCATCCTGCTCGTCGCCGCCGTACTCGTCTTTGCGATAGTGCGTCCACGCGGGCTTCCCGAGATCGTCATCGCCGGGCCGGCAGCCGTCATCGTTCTCCTGACCGGCGTCGTAACTCTCGACGAAGCCCGCGAAGAACTGACGAGCATGGCACCCACCGTCGTCTTCCTGGTTGCCGTGCTGGTTCTCGCTCATGCCGCGGACGCTCTCGGCGTCTTTCGCTGGGTCAGCCAGATCCTGCAGCAAAAATCCCTCGCCGATCCACACCGGTTGCTGATTTACGTTTTCGGCGCCGCTGCCCTGACCACGGCGGTCCTGAGCCTCGACGCCACCGTCGTGCTGTTGACACCCGCGGTGATCGCGGCCGCACGATCCATCGGAGCAAGTACGCGGCCCCATTCCTATGCCAGTGCGCACCTGTCGAACTCGGCGTCGACGCTCCTGCCGGTATCGAATCTGACCAACCTCATCGCGTTTGCCGCAACAGGTTTGACGTTCTTGCACTTCACCGCATTGATGGCGTTGCCGTGGGTTGTGACGATCGCTGTCGAGTACCTGATTTTTCGACTGTTCTTCCGTTCGGAACTCGCGCGGGGCGACAGCGCCGAACCGCCGGTGGCAGCCAGATCTGCGCCTGCGCCGATTCTGCCGCTGACGGTGATCGGAATGACGCTGCTCGGTTTCGCGGTTTCGGGTTTCTTCGGGATCGAGCCCGCCTGGATCGCGGTGGTGGGTGCGAGTGTCCTGGGAGCGATCGCTCTGTCTCGGCACCGTACGACCGCCGCCAAGATGCTCTACGCTGCCGACCTCTGGTTCTGCGCGTTCGTCCTGGTTCTCGGAATCATCGTCGCCGGAGTCGCGAACGGGCCGGTGGGTGAATGGATTGCGCAGATCCTGCCAGGCGACACCAGCTACGGCTCGCTGCTCTTTGTCGCCGCGGTAGCGGCGGTTGCGTCCAATCTCGTCAACAACCTGCCGGCAACCTTGCTGATGATCGCAGCGCTCGGAACGGCGGCACCTCCAGCGCTGGTGCTTGCGATGTTGATCGGCGTCAACCTCGGCCCCAACCTCACCTACGTGGGCTCACTGGCAACGATGCTCTGGCGACGAGTCGCCACCAGCGCGGGCGCACCGCCCACGCTGGCGACATTCACTCTGCTCGGGGTCATCACGACGCCACTGACATTGCTCGCCGCCGTGAGTGCCCTGTGGTTGGTGATCTGATCAGAGGCTGATCAGCCGTCGGGGCTCTTTCAGCGAAGGTGTGACGTGTCGTTGACCAACCGGACCGAGGCTCCCCCGTCGGGATAGAACTCGGTGATACTCAGCGACGCCAGATCCAGATGCAACCGATACAGCAACGACGGCCCGGCATCGAGGGCCAGCTGCACCAAAGTCTTGATCGGGGTGACGTGAGAGACGACCAACAGCGTCGCGCCGCCGTAGGTCGAGATCAGGTCGTCACGCGCGGCGACGACTCGTTCGCGTACCTCGTCGAAACTCTCGCCGCCCGGTGGACGCACCGAAGTGTCCGAGAGCCATTCGCGATGCAGGTCCGGGTCACGCTCGGCTGCCTCGCGGAACGTGAGTCCGTCCCAGTCGCCGAAATCGGTTTCGATCAAACCCTTGTGCTCGACGACGGGTAAACCGAGCACGCGGGCCGATGCCTCTGCCGTCTCACGGGTTCTGCCGAGGGGTGAGCAGACGATGGCGTCGATACCGCCTCGGTTCCCGAAGCGTCCGGCTGCGCCGGCAGCCTGCGCGCGGCCCAGTTCCGTGAGCTCCGGATTCCCGCGTCCGGAGTACCGGCGATCGACCGACATCGCTGTCTGTCCGTGACGTAGCAACAACATTCGTGTCGGCTT
This sequence comes from uncultured Rhodococcus sp., assembly GCF_963525155.1. Lineage (NCBI taxonomy): Bacteria > Bacillati > Actinomycetota > Actinomycetes > Mycobacteriales > Nocardiaceae > Rhodococcus > uncultured Rhodococcus sp. The sequence goes on along the minus strand of NZ_CAURKP010000223.1, from coordinate 4,412 downwards.
GCCGGTGGTGGCGATCCATCCCGGAGAGCCGGCGATCTGCGGCTCCGACGTCTCTTCGGACGGCGCGGCGGGTGCGGGGGCTGCGGTTTCGATGCCGGCAGCCGCGTCCATCGCCTCGTTGGCAAGACGATCGGCATGAGAGTTCTCGCCGCGAGGAATCCACGTGTAGGTCACTCGCGAGAACTGCGTCGCCAGCTCGGCAGCGCGCCGCTGCAGCGGAATCATGTCCGGGTGCTTGACCTTCCAGCGCCCGGACATCTGCTCGACGACCAACTTGGAATCCATGCGGACGTCGACCGTCGACGCGCCGAGTTCACCGGCAGCGGTCAACCCGGCGATCAGTCCGCGGTACTCGGCGACGTTGTTGGTCGCGATACCGATGCTTTCCTTGCGTTCGGCCAACACCGAGCGCGAGGCGTCGAACACCACCGCTCCGTAGCCGGCCGGACCGGGATTGCCCCGCGATCCACCGTCGGCCTCGACGATGACCTGCGTGGGAGTCACAGACCGGACTCCTTGGTACGCACCATGATTGCATTGCACTCTGGGCAACGAACTACGACGTCGGCCGGCGTCGCGGCGATTCGCGAGATCTCGCCGCGGTCGATCTCGATCCGGCAAGCGCCGCATCGGCGTGCCTGCAGAAGCGCCGCGCCCGGTCCGCCCAGGGTGCGCTGCTTCTCGTAGACAGCAAGGAAATCGGCGGGGAATTCACCGACGAGTCGTTCACGATCGGCGGCGCAACGCTCCTGCGCCTTGTCCAGATCAGCGACGGCATCGTCGCGGCGACGCTTGGCGTCGATCAGCTCTTCTTCGGCCTGGGACAGCTGGGCACCGGCGTGATCGTGATCGGCCTGCAACGCCTCACGCTGCTCCATCACTTCGAGCAACTCGTCTTCGAGGAGCCCCTGACGCCGGACCAGGCTGCCGAGTTCGTGTTCGAGTTCGGTGAGCTGCTTCGCCCCGACCGACCCGCTCTGCAGGAGTGTGCGGTCACGATCCTCGCGCTGACGAACCGCGTCGACCTCGCCTTCGAGCTTGCGAATGTCGCGATCGATGTCGTCGATCTGGATTTCGACGGCTACGGACGCGTCTTTACGGCTGATTCGCTCGGCCTCGAGACGTTCGACTTCCTGCTGCTCGGGAAGCGCTCCGCGTCGGTGGGTGATCCGAGTGAGCTCAGCATCCACCCCGGCGAGGTCGAGAAGCTTGGATTGCACCTGTGGTTCGACGTTCACGCTGTATAACTCCTGCTGTAAGTCCGATGTCGGCAGTGCTCGCGAAGGACGGCTCTCGAAGAACTGCTCTTGAATTGTTCGTGCAACCGTACCTTGCAGAGCGCTGCACTAATGCGCACTCAAACACCACGGATCGGTGCGAATTGTCGAAACCCGACTTTCCCACTCCGGATTGTCGGCAAACGCGGCGTCGAGCACCGATTTCGCCTGTGCGCACCACGGGTATTCACTCGCCCAGTGCGCGACGTCGACCAAAGCCGGGCCACCGGCGCGTAGATGCTCGTCCGCGGGATGATGCCGCAGGTCCGCAGTGACGTAGACGTCGGCGCCCAGTGCCGCCACCACGTCGAGATACGAGTCGCCGGAACCGCCGCACACCGCCACGGTACGAACGGTCGTGTCTGGATCTCCGGCCGCGCGAACACCCCACTCGGTCGAGGGCAGTGAGCGCGCCACTCGCGCGGTGAATTCCCGCAAGGTTTCGGGGTGGTCGAGCTCACCCAACCGCCCCAGTCCGAGTGAACTGGGGAACGCTGCGAGTTCGAAGACATCGAAGGCCGGTTCCTCGTACGGATGGGAGGCACGCAATGCGCCCAGCACTGCGCTTCGCTTTCCGCGAGGGGCAATCACTTCCACACGATTCTCGCGAACCTGCTCCACAGCGCCGACGGTCCCGATCGTCGGATTCGCTCCGTCGGCGGGCAGGAACTGACCCGTGCCGGTGACGGTCCAACTGCACTGGCGGTAGTCACCGATCCGCCCAGCCCCGGCCTCGAAAAGTGCATCCTGCACGGCCGATGCATTCTCCACCGGAACCATGACGACCCACTTGTCGAGCGGCTGCGTCGGCTTGGGTTCGATCGGGCGAAGCACGGTCAGGCCCAGAGCCTGCGCCAACGCGTCGGACACTCCGGGGTCGGCCGAGTCCGCATTGGTGTGCGCCGAGAACAGTGCGCACCCCGCCTTGATGAGCTTGTGAACCAACGCACCTTTGGGTGTGTGAGCACCGACGGTGTCCACCCCACGCAGCAGAAGTGGATGGTGAACGACCAGAAGGTCGGCACCGGAGGTGATGGCGTCGTCGACCACTGCCTCGGTCGGATCCACCGCGAAAACCACTCTCGTCACAGCGTCGGCCGGATCGCCGCAGACCAGGCCGACCGAGTCCCACGATTCCGCCAGGGCCGGCGGATAAGCGGATTCCAGCACGGCTATGACGTCCGCAAGGGTTGGGCCACTCACAAGATCTCCTTCATCGCTTCGATCAGTACCGCAACCTGCTCGGCTGGACGGACGGCCACGCGCAGCCGATCCGGGCCGAGTCCGGGAAAGGTGTCGCACCTGCGGACGGCGATTCCGCGGGCACGCAGGTGCTCTCGCATCGTGGCGCCGTCACGGACGTCGATGAGCACGAACGGCCCCTCAGCGGGTTCGTGCACGGCAATCCCGATCTCGGTCAGTCGCCGCGACATGTCTCGGCGGTCCACGGCAATCGCGTCGGCTTTGATCCTCGACTGCTCGACGGCGAACGGTTCGCAGCACGCCGTGATGGCCTCGATCTGCAGACTGCCCAATGGCCAGTGGGCTCGGCCGTGACTGAGTCGAGCCAGAAGATCGGGAGAGCCGATCGCGTATCCACACCGCAATCCGGCGAGCGCCCACGTCTTGGTCAGGCTCCGAAGGACCAGTACATCCGCCGACTCGACACCGGCGATGCTCTCCGTTTCGCCTGGGACCGCGTCGCCGAAGGCCTCGTCCACCACCAGGATCCGGCCCGGCTGACGCAATGCCAACACATCGGCCTTGGGGTGAAGCACGGACGTCGGGTTGGTCGGATTGCCCAGAACGACAAGGTCCGCGGATTCGGGTACCTGCGCGGTCCGAAGCTCGAAAGGCGGCTCCAGAATCACTTGAGTCACCGGCACACCGGCCTCTCGCAGTGCCAGTTCCGGTTCGGTGAACGACGGATGGATCAGCGCTGCCGAACGAGTGCCCAGACGCGGCAGCATCGCGAATCCCTCGGCACCGCCCGAGAGCAACAACACCTCTTCGGGCCGGCGCCCGTGCCGCTGCGCGACCGTTTCGCGTGCCTTCAGTTCCGCTGCGGCCGACGGGTACGAACCGAGCGTCGCCAGCCCTGCGGCCAGCCGATCCCGCAACCACTTCGGCGGGCCGGAGCCTTGAACGTTGACGGCAAAATCGAGTAACCCGGGCTCCGCTTCGACATCGCCGTGATGTCGCAAGCTCTCCAGGTCAACCGTTCCGGTACTCACCCGGTCAGCCTACGGTCGAGCACCGTGCGCGGACATCACCCCTGCCGTCCGGGACAATGAGTGCCGTGACGACACCACCCCTCGACCGTTTTCCTGTAGTTCTGTTCGATCTGGACGGCACCATCACCGATTCCGCTCCCGGCATTCACGGCGGCTTCCGACATGCGTTGGCAACTGTCGGCCATCCGGAGCCGACGGAAGCGATGTTGGCATCGGTGATCGGCCCGCCGATGGTCGATACCTTCAGGTCACTCGGTATGGCCCCGGCGGACGTGGATCGGGCGATCGCCGCGTACATCGAGCGTTACGACGCGACCGGGTGGCAGGAGAACTCGGTGTACGAGGGCATGGACGTCGTCCTGGGTAAGGCTCGCGCGAGCGGCACCCGACTGGCCGTCGCCACCTCCAAGTCGGAGCGATTCGCCATTCGAATCCTCGAGCATTTCGGCCTGGCCGAGCACTTCGAGTTCATCGGCGGCGCGAGTGACGACGGAACTCGTCGGGCTAAACCCGATGTGATCGCGCATTCGCTGACCTCACTCGGGATCACTCCCGTCCTCGCATCCGACGGCGGAACCCCCGACGTTCTCATGATCGGCGACCGTGATCACGACGTGCTCGGCGCCGCGAAGTACGGCATCCCCACCGTCGTCGTCGAATGGGGCTACGGTTCCGCCGAGGAAGCGCGGCAAGCGTTTCGCTCCGTATCGTCGGCATCCGAACTGGGAGGACTTCTCGATGGCCGCCACTGAACCACTCCACGTGACTGAACCACTTCATGTGACGTTTGTGTGCACCGGCAATATCTGCCGGTCACCGATGGCCGAAAAGATCTTGCTCGCGCATCTGGACCGTGAAGGCCTCGCCGACCGAGTCCGTGTCAGCAGTGCAGGTACCGAGG
>NZ_CAURKP010000222.1:0-7524 GCF_963525155.1 uncultured Rhodococcus sp. | reverse complement strand
GTGAAACCGGATCAGGCGGAGCGGACCAGACGGTCGGGTAGTGCATCAGCGACTTGTCGGTAACGGTCGATCATCGTTTCGATCAGTAGAGAGTGCCCACCGATCGTGTCGGCGAAACGCGCGCGCGGACATGCAGTTGCTGCGGCAGCGCTGAGTCGATCGGTCAGTAGGCCGGGAGCCAAGAACCACGGTGCGACGACAACACGTTCGGCGCCGTCCTGCTCGAGTGCGGAGATCGCCTGGGTAACTGTCGGTTCCGCGGATGTCGCGAAACAGATTCGAACGCCCGACCAGTTGGTTCCGCCGAGGAGAGTGGACGCCAATTCTGCGGTCGCGGCATTGGCGCGCGCGTCGGACGAGCCGACTGCCGCAAGAGCGACACCGACCGACGGATCGTCCGGGCGGGCACCCGCTTCGAGAATTCGCTCGCGTACTGCCTCGATCAGCCGAGCATCGCGACCCAGTACGTCTGCTTGGAACACGGTCAACTGGGGGTGGCGTGTCGCGGCAGCGGCCAAGAGTCCGGGCAGATCTACCCGGGCGTGGAAGGCATTGCCCAGCAGCATCGGAACAACAACGGCGTGAGTGTGGCCGTCGTGTGCAACTCCGTCCAGGACCTGATCGATGGACGGTGCATTGAGGTCGAGGAACGCCAGCCGGACATCGAGGTCTGGCCGGACTTCACGAAGAGCTGCCACAGCAGCCGCGATCACCCGAGCAGAACGGGGGTCACGGCTGCCGTGCGCAACAGCGATGAGCGGAACCATCGACTTAGACGCGCTCGCCCAATTCGACAGCGGAAATGACGTCGCCCACCAGGCCGGCTGCGAGAGTGTTTCCACCAGCGGGATCGATCAGCAGGAAGCTGCCGGTGTGGCGGTTGACGGCGTAGTCGTCAGCCACGATCGGCTCGGCCACCCGGATGGAGATCTTGCCGATCTCGTTGAGCTCGAGAGTGTCCGGGCCCTGATCCGTGGTGAGGTCCTGCTCGTTGAATCGCTCCACCAAGCTGCCCACGATGGCCTGCGTCGTTCGCGTGCCGTGCTTGAGCAGCAGACGTGCACCGGGGCGCAGCGACTTCTCGGCCAGCCAGCAGACAGTGGCGTCGAATTCGCCGATCGGCTCGGGTGCGTCGGACGGCGATGCGATGGTGTCGCCGCGAGAGACGTCGACGTCGTCGGCCAGGATCAGCGTGACGCTGCGTCCGGCGTGGGCGACGTCCAGTTCGCCGTCGGCCGTGTCGATACGTGTGACGGTGGTGCGCGTACCCGAGGGCAGGATCACCACTTCGTCGCCGGGCACGACGGAACCTGCAGCGACCTGACCGGCGTAGCCGCGGTAGTCGAGGAACTCTGCGGTGCGGGGGCGGATCACGTACTGCACCGGGAAACGCAGACCGACGCGATGTGGCTCGGCGTCGACCGGAATCGACTCGAGGTGCTCGATCAGCGTGGGGCCGGTGTAGTACGGGGTCTTGTCGGAGCGGATGGCGACGTTGTCACCGTGCAGTGCCGACACCGGGATCTCGACGACGTCTTCGCTTGCCCAGCCAAGTGAGCTGGTGAGTTCGTTGAACTCGGCGGAGATCGAGGTGAAGACCTCTTCGGGGTTCTCGACGAGGTCGATCTTGTTCACGGCGAGAACGAGCTTCGGGACACCGAGCAACGCGAGAACCGCTGCGTGCCTGCGAGTCTGCGCGATGACGCCCTTGCGAGCATCGACCAGCAGGATCACGAGCTGAGCCGTCGAGGCACCGGAGACAGTGTTGCGGGTGTACTGCACGTGGCCCGGTGTATCGGCGAGCACGAAGGTGCGCTTGGGGGTCGCGAAGTAGCGGTACGCCACGTCGATGGTGATGCCCTGCTCACGCTCGGCGCGCAGTCCGTCCACCAGGAGCGAGAGGTCAGGGGTGTCGAGACCGCGGTCCACCGACGCACGGGTCACGGCGTCGATCTGGTCGGCGAGAACGGATTTCGTGTCGTACAACAGGCGGCCCACGAGGGTGGACTTTCCGTCGTCGACGCTGCCGGCAGTTGCCAGTCTGAGCAGATCGCTCATCAGAAGTAGCCCTCTCGCTTGCGGTCTTCCATGGCCGCTTCGGAAACTCGGTCGTCGCCACGGGTCGCGCCGCGCTCGGTCAAACGTGATGCCGCAACCTCGGCGAGGATCGCTTCGTTGTCAGCCGCATCGGAGAGAACAGCACCGGTGGTCGAACCGTCGCCGACGGTGCGGTATCGCACCGAAAGGGTCTGCAGCTCTTCGCCGTCAGCCGGCCCACCCCAGACTCCGGGGGTCATCCACATGCCGTCGCGCTGGTACACCGGACGCTGGTGGGCGTAGTAGATGCTGGCGAGTTCGACGTTGTCGCGAGCGATGTAGCGCCAGATGTCCAGTTCGGTGAAGTTGCTGAGCGGGAAGACGCGCACCTGCTCGCCGGGGGAGTGGCGACCGTTGTACAGGTTCCACAGCTCCGGGCGCTGCTTCTTGGGATCCCACTGGCCGAAAGCGTTGCGCAGTGAGAAGATCCGCTCCTTGGCGCGGGCGCGCTCCTCGTCGCGGCGAGCGCCACCGAAGACGGCGTCGAAGCGGTTCTCCGAGATCGCGTCCAGCAACGGCACGGTCTGCAGAGGATTGCGGATACCGTCGGGACGCTCGGTGAGGCGGCCGTCCGCGATGTACTCCTCGACGCTGGCCACGTGCAGGCGCAGGTTGTACTTGGCCACCACGTGGTCGCGGAAGTCGAGGACTTCCTGCAGGTTGTGGCCGGTGTCGACATGCAGCAGGGTGAACGGCAACGGCGCAGGCCAGAATGCCTTGATCGCCAGGTGCAGCAGCACGGTGGAGTCCTTACCGCCCGAGAAGAGAATGACCGGGCGTTCGAATTCGCCGGCCACCTCTCGGAAGATGTGGATCGCTTCGGACTCGAGGGCGTCGAGAGTATCGAACTGTGTGCCGTCGAGCTGAGGCCGTGAAGGTGTCAAGTCAACTGTCATGATGCGTGCAACCCGCATTCTGTCTTGGAGGCACCGGCCCAACGACCGCTACGCGGATCGCTGCCGGGGGCTGGCTTGCTGGTGCAGGGTGCGCAGCCGATGGACGGATATCCCTCGTCGACAAGGGGATTGACGAGGATGGAATTGGTGTCGATGTAGTTCTGCATCTCCTCGTCCGACCAGGGAGCGATCGGGTTGATCTTCACGAGTCCGAAGGCTTCGTCGAAGGAGATCAGGGGAGCGTTGGCGCGGGTGGGCGCTTCGACGCGGCGGATGCCGGTCACCCACGCGCTGTACCCGGACAGTGTCTGCTTGAGCGGCGCGACTTTGCGTAGTGCGCAGCAGCGGTTGGGATCACGGGCGAACAGATCCTTGCCCTCGGCGACATCCTGCTCGGCGACGCTTGCCAAAGCACGAGCGTTGATGACGTTGACGCCGTACACCTGCTCGACCGCGTCACGCGTGCCGATGGTTTCGGGGAAGTGGTAGCCGGTGTCGAGGAAGAGGACGTCGACGCCCGGATGCACCTGTGCGGCAAGGTGAACCAACACCCCGTCCTGCATGTTCGACGCCACGATGTACGAGTCACCGAACGTGTCCTCGGTCCACTGCAACAGTTCCTGCGCGCCGGCTCCGTCGAGTTCTACTGCACCGCGCTCGGCGATGGACCGAAGCTCGTCGGCAGTTGCTCGCGAAATGTCCACTGTCATCGCAAATCTCCTTCGTCTGCGCGCACTGCCCATTCGGCGAACCGTTCACCTTCGTTGCGGTTCTTGACGAACTGACGTACGACGCGGTCGATGTAGTCACCCATCTCGACGCTGGTGACCTTGTGCTGGCGCAGCTTGCGTCCGAAGGCGCTGTCGAATCCGAGGCTGCCTCCCAGGTGAACCTGGAAACCCTCGACTTGATTCCCCTCACCGTCGTCGACGAGCTGGCCCTTGAAGCCGATGTCGGCGATCTGCGAGCGAGCGCAGGAGTTGGGGCAACCGTTGATGTTGATGGTGATCGGCACGTCGAGCTGGCTGTTGATGTCGGCGAGACGCTGCTCGAGTTCGGGCACGAGCACCTGCGAACGCTTGCGGGTCTCGGCGAACGAGAGCTTGCAGAACTCGATGCCGGAGCAGGCCATCAGGTTCTTGCGCCAGTGTGACGGTCGGGCGGGAAGGCCCAGCGCGTCGAGATCGGCGATGAGCGGCTCGAGCGTCTCGTCGGCGACGTCGAGGATGATCAGCTTCTGGTACGGAGTGAAGCGGATCCGGTCGCTGCCGGCCTTCTCCGCGGCGTCGGCGACCTGAGCCAGGATGTCTCCCGAGACGCGGCCGGCGATCGGAGCGAAACCGACTGCGTTGTGGCCGTTGCGGGTCTTCTGGATGCCGACGTGATCGATCGGGCGCTTGGGCTTCTCGGGCGCGGGGCCGTCGATGAGCGGGCGCTCGAGGTACTCGGTCTCGAGAACCTCGCGGAACTTCTCGATACCCCAGTCCTTGACGAGGAACTTGAGCCTGGCCTTCGCGCGCAGACGGCGGTAGCCGTAGTCACGGAAGATCGAGACGACGCCCTCCCAGACATCGGGGACCTCGTCGAGCGGAATCCAGGCGCCGACGCGCTGCGCCAGCATGGGGTTGGTGGACAGTCCGCCGCCGACCCAGAGGTCGAGGCCCGGGCCGTGCTCGGGGTGGTTCACGCCGATGAAGGCGATGTCGTTGATCTCGTGAACGACGTCCTGCTGGCCGGAGATGGCGGTCTTGAACTTGCGCGGCAGGTTGGAGTACTTGGGGTCGCCGATGTAGCGGCGCACGATCTCGTCGATCGCCGGGGTGGGATCGAGGACCTCGTCGAGCGATTCGCCGGCCAGGGGAGAACCGAGGACGACGCGGGGGCAGTCACCGCACGCTTCGGTGGTCTTGAGTCCGACGGCTTCGAGGCGCTTCCAGATCTCCGGAACGTTCTCGACCTCGATCCAGTGGAACTGGACGTTTTCGCGGTCGGACAGGTCGGCGGTGTTCCGGCCGAATTCCTTCGAGATGCCGGCGATGGTGCGCAGCTGCTCGACGTTGAGAGCGCCGGCGTCGCAACGCACGCGCATCATGAAGTACTTGGCCTCGAGCAGGTCGATGTTCTCGTCGCCGGTGAAGGTGCCGTCGTAGCCTTCTTCGCGCTGGGTGTAGAGACCCCACCAGCGGAAGCGGCCGCGAAGGTCGCCCTTGTCGATGCTGTCGAAGCCCTGCTTGGAGTAGATGTTCTCGATGCGGGCCCGAACGTTGAGCGGGTTGTCGTCCTTCTTGGCCTGCTCGTTGGCGTTGAGCGGCTCGCGGTAACCGAGGGCCCACTGACCTTCGGCGCGACGCTTGGCGGGACGCGCAGCGCGTGCAGGCCGGGCTTCGGCAGCTGCTGCCGAATCGGCGGGTGTGGCGGCGTCGGTGGTCGACGTCATCGATGAACTCCTGGATCTGGGCGGTTGATCGGCACGCGGCACGCACTATCGATGAACTGTGGCGGTGTCTGATCGGGACGCACCGGTCCGTGTCGGAAATCGAGGGGGCTGTCCTCGGTCTCGGAAAGCTCGCGGCCGGCAGGTGTGCTCACGAAAACGAACAGCTGGAGAAGCTGCGTCCCTGAAAAGGCATGTCTCTGCAGAGAGTGTTTCGGTGAAGCAGATGGAGATGAGCGGGAAAGGCTGGAAGATCAGTGAAAGATCAACAGCTACACAGGTGCAGACACGACGAGCTGCACACACGCTTGAAGTCGACATGGCGACGCGCCACAAGTCGCACTCCGAGTCCGGTCATGCGGACCATTGTGCCACGTCAACTCGATAATTCCGACTCGGGTGCGTATTTCCACGAAAAACGGGGGAAATATCGAGTTCAAGCCACGCGCCGACCTGCATCGTAGGCTGAATAGGTGTGCGTTCCGGATGCTGGGACACTGGAGGCGTGAATGCCACCAGCACGACTCCCACTCGACAGAGCGAGGCGACGCCCTTCGCCTTGCCCGCGCGATCGCTCGAGGGTGTCGGGAAACGGCCGTTCGGGATCTACATCCACGTCCCGTTCTGTGCCACCAGGTGTGGGTACTGCGATTTCAACACCTACACGGCCGGAGAGCTCGGAACTTCCGCCTCGCCGCAATCGTGGTTGGAAGGTCTGCGGCGCGAACTCGATCTCGCGGCCGAGATGACGGGCGCCCCGGCGGCGGAGACCGTGTTCGTGGGCGGTGGAACGCCGTCGCTGCTCGGTGGTGACGGATTGGCCGACGTGCTGTCGGCGGTGCGGAGCAGCTTCGGCCTGGCGTCCGGCGCCGAAGTGACCACGGAATCGAACCCCGAATCGACGTCGCCGGAGTTCTTCGGTGCTCTCCGCAGCGCTGGATTCACCCGAATTTCCCTCGGCATGCAGTCGGCCGCCCAGCACGTTCTGAAGATCCTCGACCGCACGCACACCCCCGGTCGCGCCGTCGCTGCCGCGAAAGAGGCTCGCGCAGCTGGTTTTTCGCACGTGAATCTCGATTTGATCTATGGAACCCCGGGGGAGCGCGATCAAGACCTGGACGCCTCACTCGATGCGGTCCTCTCCGCCGATGTCGATCACGTCTCGGCCTACGCGTTGATCGTCGAGGACGGCACCGCCATGGCTCGCAAGGTCAGGCGCGGCGAGCTGCCCGCCCCGGACGACGACGTGCTGGCCTCGCGGTACGAACGAATCGATTCACGCCTGTCCGAGGCAGGCTTGCGGTGGTACGAGGTCTCCAACTGGGCAAAGGCGGAAACCGCGGACTCCGGTGACACCCGGTGCCGTCACAACCTCGGCTACTGGGACGGCGGTGACTGGTGGGGTGCCGGTCCGGGCGCGCACAGCCACGTCGGCGGAGTGCGGTGGTGGAACGTCAAGCACCCGGCGCGGTACGCGGAACAGTTGGCGCTCGGCGAACTTCCCGTCGGCGGCAGCGAAGAACTGACCGCCGAGGACGAACACGTGGAGCGCGTCATGCTGACCGCACGGTTGCGTACGGGACTTCCGTTGTCGGAACTGTCTGCATCCGAACGCCTTTCGGCCGAACAGGTGGTAGTCGACGGGTTGGCCGTGATCGAGAACGATCACGTGGTTCTCACCGACCGTGGTCGCCTGCTCGCCGATGCGGTGATTCGCACGATCCTGACCTGACGCGCCACTATCCTTCGCCGCGTAATGTGGCCGTGGTGGCCATCATTCATCGCGCGCAGCTGAATCCGTCCAAGAATGACCTGCTCCGAGCGTGGGTGCCCAAGCAGCCGTGGCTCGGGTCGGTCGACTGTTCGACGCTCGAACGCGTCGACGCCTATCGTTTCGACGACCCGGACGGTGAGGTCGGAATCGAGACGCACCTGATGCGCTCTGCCGACGGTCGAATTCTTCAGGTCCCGCTCACTTATCGAGGTGCTCCGCTGGCCGGGGCGGACGCCGCACTGATCGCAACCATGGATCATTCGGTGCTGGGCGAGCGGTGGGTGTACGACGCATGCTGTGATCCGGTCTACGTCAGCGCGGTG
>NZ_CAURKP010000221.1:0-7558 GCF_963525155.1 uncultured Rhodococcus sp. | reverse complement strand
CATGCACGGATTCCGGCTGCAGAACTCGACGCCTGCGCACTTTGCACGAGCCGCAATCGAAGGACTCCTGTGCGGCTTGGCCGACGGCGTCGACGATCTGGTTCGTCAAGGCGTCGAGGTGAAGCGAGTTCTCCTCGTCGGAGGCGGAGCGAAGTCGCGCGCTCTCTGTGAGATCGCGCCGGCAATTCTCGGAGTGCCGGTCGTGATCCCTGCTCCGGGTGAGTACGTCGCCGAAGGGGCATGCAGGCAAGCAGCATGGGCACTGTCCGGGGACACGCAGCCGCCGGTGTGGCCGAAACCGGAAGAGCGACGATTCGACGCCGAACCAGCTCCCCACGTGCGCGAGCGCTACGCGTCGTTGCGCGAACTCACCGAAGGTGTCTGAGCGCTCCCTACAGAAGCCCGAACTTCCGCACTGCGTCGAGTAGCGCGTGCGGGCGTTCGGTCGTCGGCAGGGGATCGACGAGTGCGAACTGGCAACCGACGTCACGGGCAGCGCCGTCGGCGATGTCGCTGTCACCGACCATCAGAGTCTGCGCCGCATCCACATCGAGTTGCGCGAGGGCGTACTCGAAGATCGCCGGTTCGGGCTTGACTGCACCCACCTCGAACGAGAGAACGAACTCGTCGACCCAGACGTCCCAGCCGCGGTCGGCGAACGCCGGACGGATGTCGAAGGCGATGTTGCTCAAGACGGCAGTGCGTATGCCCTTCTCCGACAGTGACTTCAGGACCTCGCCGGTATCCGGGTACGGCGACCACTGATCCGGATCGACCAGCAGGGCGTAGAAGGCTTCGGCCCGAACCGGATCGGGCACCCCGGACTTACTCAACACGTCGAGGTAAGCCTGACGATGCAACTTCGGATCCCGGTCGCGGTTCTCCCACGCGTAGATCCCCGCTTCGTCCATCTCCACGGTTCTGCCCACCGGCGCGGTCATCCGACGCATCAGCTCGGCTTGAGCGTGCACGTCGAGCGGATCGCCTTGGTGATCGACGAGGTGCTCGGTCCAATCGTCGCTCTCCTCCAAACGGAAGAGGGTTCCGGAGAAATCGAACAGCGTCGCGGCGATATGTCCGTCTTGATGGGCCGTGCTGTCAGTGTTCACCTCGACAGGTTATCGGCGTCCGCTTTCCGATGCGTGATGTGAGCCAGTGCACGCGTACTTTGAGAGAGCACATTTTCCGAGGTTCCCCCGACGGGCACGATTTCGATGCCCCGGATGAACCGTATGACGAGGGGGATCCTCCGTGTCCGACCACGCGAATACACCAGACCTGACGAAGCCGTCCGGCGAAGACCCCCACCTCTCACGTCAGCTGTCCAACCGGCATATCCAGCTGATCGCCATCGGTGGTGCCATCGGCACCGGACTGTTCATGGGATCGGGCAAGACGATCTCGCTCGCCGGGCCCTCCGTGATCTTCGTGTACATGATCATCGGATTCATGCTGTTCTTCGTCATGCGGGCGATGGGGGAGCTGCTGCTCTCGAACATGGCGTACAAGTCGTTCTCCGACTTCGCCGCGGATCTGCTGGGCCCCTGGGCGGGATTCTTCACCGGCTGGACCTACTGGTTCTGCTGGATCGTCACCGGCATCGCGGACGTCATCGCGATTTCCGGGTACTTCAAGTACTGGTGGCCAGGGCTCGCGGCGTGGATTCCTGCTTTGCTGACGATCGCGGCGCTGTTGCTCCTCAATCTCCCGACCGTTCGCGCCTTCGGTGAAACCGAGTTCTGGTTCGCGCTGATCAAGATCATCGCCATCGTCAGCCTGATCGTCGTCGGCATCGTCATGGTCGTCTCCGGGTTCACGGCGCCGAACGGTGCCACCTCCGGTATCGACAACCTCTGGAACGACGGCGGGATGTTCCCGACCGGATTCATGGGCTTCGTCGCCGGCTTCCAGATCGCCGTGTTCGCCTTCGTGGGTATCGAGCTCGTCGGTACGACGGCAGCCGAGGCGAAGGACCCGGAGAAGAACCTGCCGAAGGCCATCAACTCCATCCCCATTCGTGTCCTGCTGTTCTACGTCGTTGCACTGACCGTGATCATCGCGGTGACTCCGTGGCGTGAAATCAGCGCAGACAAGAGTCCGTTCGTCGCCATGTTCACACTCGCCGGCCTCGGCATCGCTGCTTCTGTCATCAACTTCGTCGTGCTGACCTCCGCTGCATCTTCGGCCAACTCGGGTATCTACTCCACCTCGCGCATGGTGTTCGGCCTTGCGCAGGAAGGCGACGCACCGAGGGCCCTCGGCAAGCTGAACTCACGCAAGGTCCCCGCGAACGCCCTGATGTTCTCGTGCATCTTCCTGCTGGCGTCGTTGATCCTGCTGTTCTCGGGCGATTCCGTGATCGAGGCCTTCACCGTCGTCACGACCATTTCGGCGCTGCTGTTCATGTTCGTGTGGACGATCATCCTGGCGAGCTACATGGTGTACCGGAAGCGTCGTCCGCACCTGCACGAGGCGTCGAAGTTCAAGATGCCCGGCGGCATCGTGATGTGCTGGGTCGTGCTCGCGTTCTTCGTCTTCATTCTCTGGGCACTGACAACCAAGGACGACACCCGGCAGGCACTTCTCGTCACGCCGATCTGGTTCGTGGTTCTGGGCATCGCGTGGGCGATCATCCGGCGTCGACCCGCTCACCGGGCACGATACGACGCATTCAAGTCAGAACTGGACGCCAGCCGACAGAACGGCGAGAAATAGTTTTGGTCAAGATCGGGTAACGGTGGCGGCCGCCTTGATCAAACTGTTACATTCTTCGGCAGACAGAGGAGCGGGCTTCATCAGAAGGACGCTGCACGCCGACGACTGACGGAGTACACACTGTGGGAAACCACCACCGCACGGGCAATGACGATGTTGTCTTCGAGATCGATCCCGAGGCAGCAAGCGGCCGCCACCGCACCCCGTCGGCTGGCCCTGGTGCCGGTGTCAAGGCAGGTGTCGTAGCTGCGGCTACCGGTGCGCTCCTCGTCGGTGCAGGCCAGATGGGTGCAGGAACCGCTGCTGCGGCGCCGGCAACACAGACCATCGCCGGCATCGAAATCCCGCAGGGTCTGCTCCCCGAGGGCGTTGTCGTTCCGGCTGAATTGGCGGCACTTCCGGCTCTCGACATCCCCGAGCTTCCCGATTTGGCTGCCGACCTCAACACGCAGGCACAGCAGTTCCTCGCTGGGATCAACCCCGGCACCTCAGCTCGTACCGTGCAGCCGGTGTCCGGAACGCTGACCTCCACCTTCGGTTCGCGCTGGGGAGCACACCACGGCGGCCTCGACATCGCGGCTCCGATCGGTACGCCGATTCTGGCTGCAGCCGACGGCCAGGTCATCGACGCCGGCCCGGCGTCAGGTTTCGGCCTCTGGGTCCGCGTCCAGCACGACGACGGTACGGTCACCACGTACGGCCACGTCAACGACTACCAGGTCAACGTCGGCCAGCGCGTCAACGCCGGCCAGCAGATCGCCACCGTGGGTAACCGTGGCCAGTCCACCGGCCCGCACCTGCACTTCGAGGTTGCCGAGAACGGCGCAAAGGTCGATCCCGCAGCGTGGCTGCAGGCTCGCGGCGTAGCTGTCACCTGGGTCGACAACTCGTAGAAGAAACTTTCGGAGAACTGCGGTGGCGTCGGGAAATTCTTCCCGGTGCCACCGCAGTTCTCGTTTTTCGGTGACACCGGACGGATAGCCTTCAGTGACGTTGATCGTCGAAGGGGGAATGCGCAATGGGTGCAGAGGTCACGGCGCGAGAATTCACCAGAGCCGACCGTAGGCTCTTTCGTAAGAAGGTGCGCTCGTGCGTCGACGCCATGAAGCAGATGCTCGACGGTGGTGACTTCCGAGACGCCGTCGACAAGCCCGCTCCGCTGTTGGGCATGGAGATCGAGTTCAACCTCGTGACCGGCGACATGACGCCCGCGATGTCCAACCGTGAAGTGCTCGAATCCATCGACGACTCTGCGGTTTTCCAAACCGAGCTCGGACAGTTCAACGTCGAGATGAACGTCGAGCCCGGCCCACTCACCGGTGATGCGACTTTCGAATTGGAGAAGAAACTGCGGGCGTCCCTCGACGTCGCAGACGCGCGAATCCACGCGCACGACGCCGAGATGGTGATGATCGGGATGCTGCCGACACTGCAGCTCGAGCATCTCGATCGTGAGTGGATCACCGCCAACCCGCGCTACGAATTGCTCAACGAGCAAATTTTTGCCGCGCGAGGAGAGGACATCGAACTCGACGTCGAAGGTGTCGCGCTACCCGGCGGCGACGTGGAAATCCTTCGGGCCGACACCAATTCGGTAGTCCCGGAGGCGGCATGTACGTCCATGCAGTTGCACCTGCGCGTCGCGCCGGAAGAATTCGCAGCGCACTGGAATGCCGCGCAGTGTCTGGCCGGAGTGCAGGTGGCGCTTGCTGCCAATTCTCCTTTCCTGGCAGGCAAGGCACTTTGGCACGAATCGCGCATTCCGATCTTCGAACAGGCAACGGACACCCGAACTTTCGAGCTCAAGAACCAAGGTGTGCGACCGCGAGTGTGGTTCGGTGAGCGGTGGATCCATTCGGTTCTCGACCTGTTCGAGGAGAATTCACGGTACTTCCCGGCGCTGCTCCCTGATGTCTCGGACACCGATCCGCTGGAAGTGCTCGCGGCGGGCGGGGTTCCGGAGTTGAGCGAGCTTCAGATGCACAACGGCACGGTCTATCGCTGGAATCGGCCCGTCTACGACTGCTCGGATGGCAAGCCGCACTTGCGTATCGAGAATCGGGTGTTGCCGGCCGGGCCGACCGTCGTCGACATCATGGCCAATGCGGCCTTCTACTACGGAACCGTCCGCGCATTGGTGAACGCGGAGCGGCCACTGTGGTCGCACATGTCGTTCCATGCGGCAGAAGAGAACCTGCACATCGGCGCCAAGTACGGACTCGACGCCACCCTGTACTGGCCGGAGATCGGTTGGGTCGGTGCCGACGAGTTGGTCCTGCGAAGGCTGCTGCCGTTGGCGGACGAGGGTTTGGCCGACTTCGGATTGTCCGCCGCGGCCCGCGATCGGTACCTCGGCGTGATCGAAGGGCGGTGCATGAATCGGCAGACCGGTGCCGCCTGGCAACGCGAGCAAGTGGCGCACGCGGAGGCCTCGGGCGCGGACCGCTCGACTGCGCTCACCGGAATGCTCCGCGGTTACGTGGAGAACATGCGGACGGGAGATCCTGTTCACACCTGGTCCTGATTGCTCTGCTAATTCTCCTATCCGTCAACAGTTTCGGGGACCTAAGTCCCCGAAATGAAGAGGGGGCGACCCCAAAAAAGCCGGACAAGTGGGATGGTTAGAGTGAAAGTGGCTCGGTTACTTCTTCAGGAAGGTGGGCACATGAGTTCACGCGAACATAACAGTGTTGTTGTCGGAGTCGAGGGTTCGGACACTGCGTCCACAGCGCTCCGCGAGGCCGCGAAAATCGCCGCCCAGCGCGAATTGCGACTCGACATCATCCACGCTCTCGACTTCGCGCCTTACGGTTTCGGCGGACCGTACGTCGACGCGGGTGGGGTGTACGAATGGGTCGAAGAGGCCGGAAAAGCGATCTTGGCGGAGGCGGAACAGTTCGCCCGTGAGATCGATCCGAAACTCGAAGTTCACACCGAAATCGCCATCGGCAGCGCAACTCAGTGGCTGATCGAGAGTTCGGCACAAGCCAGGCGGGTAGTCGTCGGAGCGTCGGCGTCAGGCAAGGCGGCGACAGCAGTCCTCGGCAATACCGCGGTCGGTGTGGCCAGTCACGGCAAGTGTCCGGTCATCGTCGTTCGGGACCGCGATGGTGCGGTGCCCTCGGAAGGACCCGTAGTGGTCGGCGTCGACGGCAGCGCGTTGAGCGCCCAGGCCGTCGGTGCGGCTTTCGAGGAAGCGTCGTTCCGCGGAGTCGAGTTGGTGGCGTTGCACGTGTGGAGTGACCTCGGCAGTGCGGCATTCGAAGACCCGAGGGCCGCTGCGCTTGCCCCGCAGTCTCTCGAAGAGGAAGAGCACGCGGTACTCAGCGAGAGCTTGGCCGGATGGTCCGAGCAATACCCGGACGTGAAGGTCCGGCGCGAGGTATACCTCGACAACCCACGCGGACGGCTGTTGGACTGGTCGGCAAAAGCGCAGCTCGTCGTAGTCGGAAGCCGTGGTCGCGGTGGATTCCGCGGCATGTTGCTCGGCTCGACCAGCAACACCCTGATCGCTTCGGCCAAGTGCCCCGTCATGGTGGTTCGCCCCGAAGAATCCTGACCCTCGACAGGCTCTCCCACTACCCCGTTCATTTCGGTCATCGAATATGAACGGGGTAGTCACATGAATGCGGACTCAGGTTCCGTAGTGTTCGATGTGAGTTAAGTGTTCGATGGGAGTACCACTGCTCGTGTGCGCGTCGCACACGGCAGCAATCGTCAGGATTGGGGTTACAACGTGCGTATCGGTATGGGTTTGAACTACAGCGGCGGGTTCGCCGAAACCGTCGAAGAGGTCGGTGACCTGGAGAAGGCGGGCCTCGACATCGCCTTCGTCCCGGAGGCGTATTCCTTCGACGCCGTCAGCCAGCTCGGTTACCTGGCGGCCAAGACGTCGACCATCGAACTCGCTTCGGGAATCTTTCAGATCTACACCCGTACCCCTTCGTTGACCGCCATGACGGCGGCGGGCCTGGACTTCGTCTCCAACGGTCGCTTCGTGATGGGACTGGGCGCTTCCGGACCGCAGGTGATCGAGGGGTTCCACGGCGTCAAGTACGACGCTCCGCTGGGACGCACACGTGAGGTCGTCGAGATCTGCCGTCAGGTATGGCGCCGCGAGAAGGTCGAGTACCAGGGCAAGTACTACCAGGTTCCCCTCCCCGCCGAGAAGGGCACCGGACTCGGAAAGCCGCTCAAGCTGATCAATCATCCTGTGCGTGAGCGCATCCCGATCCTGATCGCTTCGCTCGGACCCAAGAACGTCGAGCTGACGGCGGAGATCGCCGAAGGCTGGGAACCTATCTTCTTCCATCCGGAGAAGGCAGCAAGCGTGTGGGGTGAGCCGATTGCGAAGGGCAAGGCCAAGCGCGATCCGAGCCTCGGCGAGCTTCAGGTGTACGCGTCGCCGGCCCTGGCCATCGGTGACGACGTCGACCACATGCTCGACTGGGTACGCCCGAGCCTTGCGCTCTACATCGGTGGCATGGGCGCCAAGGGCAAGAACTTCTACAACGATCTCGCGGTGCGCTACGGCTACGAGGAAGCCGCTGCGAAGATCCAGGATCTCTACCTCGCGGGCAAGAAGGACGAAGCCGCAGCAGCGGTCCCGGACGAACTGGTTCGCGCAGTGTCGTTGATCGGTCCCGAGAGCTACGTCAAGGAACGCGTCGCAGCCTTCGCCGAAGCCGGTGTCACGACGCTCAACGTCACGCCGTTGGCGGCCGACCGCAACGGCCGAGTGCAGCTGATCGAGAAGTTCCGCAAGATTTGTGACTGACCCTGCTGTGGGGCCGGTATTAACGCCCGCGGGTTAGATAGTCGCCAAGGCACGCTGGGGGTGGGG
>NZ_CAURKP010000220.1:0-7566 GCF_963525155.1 uncultured Rhodococcus sp. | reverse complement strand
CCTCACGACAGACTCGGCGTTCTCACTCCTCTGGTTGCGAGGGCCACAAGCTCGATTGCGCCGACTCGAACATTGGCATCCCTACCGCGACAACGCCGTGGTAGAACGCCTCGCGCTTGACGACCTCGTCCGGGACAAAAGCGCCACCGTGGACGTCACACAACCCGGGTGGCTCGTGGAGTACACGCAGTCCATCGAGACCGATGGCCGTGTCGTCCTCGCTGCACCCTATCGCCACAAGGATGTACTGGCCGAGTGCATTCGACAGGCCATCGTCACCGCTGCCGAACACAATGGACTGCGGGTGTACGGGCGAGTAACCGGAATCCACCACCGGCGAGGAATGGTTCGCGCTGTTCTCTCGCTCGCAGAGGAACTGCAATGAACAACGTCACACGAACAGTTCGGACCCGTCCCCGAAGCGGACTCGCCATCGGCGACGTCCTCACCGCTGCCCTCGTGTCCGAACTGCTCCAGCCCAGCGAAGAGTTCTGGCTTGTCACGGGTTGGGTATCGGACATCACCGTCATCGACAACTCGATCCACCAGTTCGATCCAGTTGTGGGCACAGAGGCACGATCCTCCCTGAGCCTTAGCGAGGTCTTCGCGCTTCTGACCCAGCGCGGAACCCAACTACACGTCGCCGTTCGCACCGATCCGCACAACGACGCCTTCATCCACCGATTGCGTCGAATGTGCGTCAGCGAGAACCTGCACTTGTATTCCAGCGACGACCTCCACGAAAAGATCATGATCGGATGGAAGTGGGTTCTTAAAGGCTCGATGAACTTCACATGGCACGGAACCCAGCGAAACGAAGAAGCACTCGACTTTGAAGTCGGGGCCGCCAACGCAGCCCGCCAACGACTCGACGTTCGCACGCGGTGGCTCGGCGGGCAATCATGACGCAACCACATCCAGAGCAGTTCCTGTCCCGGTTCTTCTCACCGCCTAACACCGTCTGGCCGAAGAGGGATCAGCAGCACCGGGCAGCAGCATCGATAGCGCCTTTCCTCGAGGCCCTGACCACGCGAGACGAGTGCCCGGTGGTGCTGCCCCGTCGCGAGCAATCCTGGCCAGTTGCGGTCTATTACGTCGTGTGCTGGGACACCGGTCACGCCGGCCGTGTGCGTCCGCTGGTCGAAGCCGCGGTCGCCCACAACTGGTGCCCGTTCGACGGACGCGTCGCTCACCTCAACCGCCACGATCCGATTGAGGCATCAATCCTCGAACTCGTGGGACCAGGCACAACCTTCGTCTTGCGACCAACGCCAGACACGGCGATACCCGCATACAACGCAATGAAGCGCATAGTTAGCTCTCTGCGCGGCCAGCCGTTGAGGGTACCCAC
The DNA here is from genome assembly GCF_963525155.1 of uncultured Rhodococcus sp. Classification (NCBI taxonomy): domain Bacteria; kingdom Bacillati; phylum Actinomycetota; class Actinomycetes; order Mycobacteriales; family Nocardiaceae; genus Rhodococcus; species uncultured Rhodococcus sp. Next base: position 6,215 of record NZ_CAURKP010000220.1, on the reverse strand, counting down.
ACGGGTACGCCCCACCGGCAGGATGCTGCGCGAGTTTGAACTCGCCCTTGCCAACGGGTCCGCCGAGACCTCAGCAACTCTTCTGTCGGAGATCGAAGCTTTCGGAGGAATCTCCCACGAGAATATGGCGTACCTACAGATCCGGCGATTGGCTCGTCTGGGACAGGATCGTGCCGTCCTCGCGCATGGGGCCTTGCCCACAATCGTCTACTCCGAACCGCCATCGGCGGTTCGCGAAGCAGTGCTTGGCGCCTGGGCGCGAACCACCCTAAATCTTCCACTGACGACCGCGAACCTGGCTGACGCCGTCGACACCGTGCGAGAAGCCCAACCCGATGTGGCAATGCTCGTGGACGGCCGTCTGGCCATCTGCAGCGACCGCGATGCGGCAACGGTGGGCGGACTCGTCGCCGCCGCGCGTGGCGACATGGCATTGGCGACGGTTCTGGCCGCGACTGCGGCGATCAGTCCAGATGTCCTGAGCATCTTACTTCCCGACACGGCGCCTACCAGTCCCAGTCCTGATGACGACATTGCAGCGACCGAGGCCGAGATCGATGCCACGGCGGTTGACGTTGGCACCGAGGACGAATCGGTGAGAGTCGAATTCGAGGACCAATCCTCGGTCGTTGACTCCTGGCTTGCCTGGGTGCATGGACTAGCGACAGCGCAATCGCCAGAACTGAGCTTCGAGGACTCCACCGGCTGGACACCAGCATGGATGGACGATGCGAAACTCGCCGATGCGATTGACGATCTGCCACAGATCGCCACCGACGGATTGATTTCCGGCGTCGCGGCCTTCCTCGAGGCCGACGATCTGAACCACCCGGCGATGAAGACAGCTGCAGCACTGCTGCGCCAGTACATGGTTGCGGAACGTTTCGGACCCAATGACCTGGGCGCAATCTGCGCTCTGCTTGAGATCTTCCTACGTGCGTCGCCGGCCGGCGGCCCGTACAGCGACATGCTTTCTGATCTACGGTCGTATGCGCCTCAATGGGTCGCGGCCAGCGCAGCCCCTCGAGTATTGGATATTGCGGATGTGGTCGCGTTGGGCCCCAACGCTGATCCTGACGAGCGCGAAGCCTTCGTCGCTGCTCTGGTCGCACCACTGAATCACCTGCGACACAGATTATCTCCTGCACTAAGACGTCTGGCTTCGCTCGTCGCGAACGACGTCGGCCTCACTTTGGCCTGGGACGACGAAGAATCGACGGTTTCCGAAGAGTCCGGCATTATCACTGGACGCGTACATATCCTCCTCTACAGCCTCGACACAGGTTGCCTTGCGCGCGTGCAGAAAGCAGTAGCTTTGCAATGGCCCTCAAGTCTTGTCCACATTTCGTCCGACAAGGTCGGAAATCCCGCGCTGCGCCAACACTCACGCAATGCCGACCTGATCGTCATGGCAACCCGGCGCGCCGCACACGCTGCGACCGGATTCATCACCGAGAATGCCAGCAAGGGAGTCATCCGATACGCAGATGGGTCTGGATCAGCCTCTATGATGCGAGCAGTTGAGTGCGGAGTTGGTGAATTATTGGCGTGAACAGGATGTGCAAGCCTGCCCGACTCATCGTTACCCCCGGCTATCGGCACGAGGTCGTGTCGACTACGGTGTCCAGCCCTACCCGGGTGCCTCAGTTGTTGACTTCCAATCCCGTGACCGGACTTCTCAAGATCGCAGGACCAGGCCAACTGAATCGCACCGGCGAGGCCGGAGATGATGTACCCCGATTTTTCCGGAGTTCGTTTGTTTTACATCAGGCATTGATGCACCCGAGAGAGGTCGACCGGCGATTGCTATGACCACGCCGTGATCGAATCTTCCTGGGGCAGAATGCAAACCGAACTCTTGGATCGGAAGCGATGGAAAACGAGGGTCGAACTGGCCAACGCCATGTTCGAGCACCTCAAGATCTTCCACAATTGCCAACGTCGGCACAGTACGCTCGGGATGCTGACACCGATCGAGCTCGAGAACGTACACTTCACACGTCAACCCGTAGCCTGAAGTCAAATAGGACGACTCCACGAAACTCGCGGCACATCAAAGTCTCCGGAAACTCCGGTGTGATTCAATACGATGTTCGAACACCTTGAGACCTTCCGTAACCGCCAGTCTCTGCATAGCGCTCTCGGGACCTGACGCCGATCGAGTTCGAGAACGTCCACGTCCAACGTCAAACCCGCAGCCTGAAGTTAACTATCGCGGCACCGTGAAAATTGGGGCACATCAACTGGCGTGCGGTCTAGATTGGACTGAAGAACTCAGCGAAGGTGCGCCTCGATTGTGCATTTAATCACGCAGATTGAGGCATGCAAACCGTCAGGACCGAGGACCTGACGTTGATCTGAGGGCCGTCAACCGCAACTGTCACGTAGACGTAATCGGCGCACACTATTGTCCGCGCAGTGGATGATCAAAGATGCCTGGGTAGGTCCGTGTTGATCTGGACTTGACAGCCGACCAACGACGTCGTGCGAGCCCCGACAAATCGGGCAACCTTGTGGCAGTGAGTATCTCGGCTGTCGGTAGGTAGATCTAGCCTCCATGCATGACGGGTCAGAGAGTTCGGCGAGCTTCACATCTGCGTTTGGTAGCTGCATATCAAGCGGCGCAAAGCCAGATGAAGGTCCTTACGCCGAGGCAGATGCGGAATCAGCGTCGACGGCCGGCGGCGGCGAACTTTGTCATGCGGATCGAAATCGATTGCATCACGCCGCCTATTTGGAGGCGGTTTTCGGTTCCGTCGAATATCGAACTGGACCAGCTTCATTCGATTGTGCAGGCGGTGATGGGATGGGGAGATCAACACGCTCATCAGTGGGTGAGTGTCCATCATTCAACGGACAATGGCCCAGATCGGTATATCGCGCCAGAGGTGATCGAGCGCGACGGATACCAGGAAGACGAGTTTGGTGAGGACGAAGTCCGGATCGACGAGGCAGTTACCGCGGTCGGGGAGTACGTCCGTTATGAGTACAACGCCCGCGCAAGGTGGAGTCACATGTTGGTTCTCGAGCAGATTGTCGAAGACCAGCCGATTTCTGAGCCATCCTGTCTTGACGGTGCGAGGGCGTGCCCGCCGGAGGATTCTGGCGGTCCGATCGGGTATCGCGAGTTCCTGAAAGGGCAGGCGAGTAATGGACTGTTCGATCCCGAACGTTTTGTTCCCGCAGAGTCCAATGCAGCGGTCACCATTGCAGTGGCATTGCATAAGTCACCGCCTGTGGGAAGCTCGCTGTTCGAGAAGTTCTTGCGCCGCCTGTCGGTTCATTCCGCACCGAAACTGTTTGCCGCAGTTGCCAAATCGGAGCTTCGTGGCGGATACGACAACTACTTCGAGGTGATGCGTGAAGGAGCAACCCGTCAACTGCTGTGGCTGCTGAACTCCGCGCGAGGTGGTGGGATTGTTTTGACGGCGTTCGGGTCACTGCCTCCCGACCTTGTTGCGTCTGCCCGAGACGAACTCGATTGGGACAGTGAGTGGATCGGTGTCACGGCAGGGAGCGGCTCGCAATTGGCAGTTCTCGTTGAAGTCGCAAAGACACTGCGATTTGTCCGGAAACTCCGAGGCACATTGCTTCTGACTCGTCTCGGCGCGTCAGTGCTTGCATATGAAGGCGAGCTGTGGCGTCACATCGTGACGGCCATGCCGTTGGGAAAAGGTGAGTTGGCGCAGGAAGCCGGCCGAATTCTGTTCCTTACGTTGGCTGCCGGCTTGTCGGAGTCCGAACGTAGTGAAGTGATGATCGAAGGCCTCACGGCATTGGGTTGGTCGACAACAGACGGAACCCGCCTCGGCGACGACGATTGGACGTGGATGGTGCGAGACACTCTCGTGTACCTGCGAATGATCGGGGCGATTGTCTCCAATCCGCTGGACGAGCATGTTTCCGCCGATCCCGAGTGGGGCCGACGGTTTGCCAGGATGGTCCTGTCGAAGTAGCTGAGCGGTCGAATCGAGCATCGATTTCAATCGATGCGGAGTTGTTATATGCGCTGGAAGCGCACGATTTTACTGCGGCGGAAACGTGAATATTTTCGGGTGGGAAAATATCGGAGTTTTTGTTCGAAATTGCCATCATGCTATGGTCGATTCTCAGTTGTTGAATTGCGTGGTCGAGCCAAAAGCTTGCGCAGAAGATTTATTTTGTGGAGGTTGGGTTTCCGAAAAGACGAAGTGCGTGTTGCTAGTCAATTGAATATGTGACCGGTGTTGGTATGACGGTCGCTCCTAGGGCGTGCAGAAACGAAGCGCAAAGATCCTGAACAGGGGTTTTGTGCTTTGTTCTGCCGATTATGTGCGAAGGATGTGGCATGTGACGGGGTCCGACATGGTCCAGTTCAGTACCTTGGTAATTGTTTCACTGCTTGTTGCTTTTTATGGTGGAACATTTCTGATTTCTCTTCGTATTGGTAAGAAGCAGGAAAATGCCGACGGTTTTATGACCGCCGGAAACAAGTTAGGATTTGGTGTTTCGGCCGCGAGTATGACGGCCACCTGGATTTGGGCGTCGTCGATGTACGCATCTGCCACTTCTGGCTACACCTACGGAATCTCCGGCCCCATTCACTACGGTTTATGGGGCGCGTTGATGATTCTCTTCATTTATCCGTTTGGCCAGCGAATTCGCAAAGTAGCGCCGAAAGCCCACACACTGGCTGAGGTCATGTACGCGCGGCACGGACGCTCGAGTCAGCTGATGCTCGCGGGCTCCAATATCGTCGGCAGTCTCATCAGTTTGATGTCGAACTTCCTCGCCGGTGGTCTGCTGATCGCATTGCTTTCGCCGTTCAACTTCATCCAGGGTGTGTTCATCGTTGCGCTGGGCGTTTTGCTGTACACGCTGTGGTCGGGCTTCCGCGCTTCGGTCTTGACCGACTTCGTTCAGCTGATCGGAATGCTCGGTGCGGTAGCGGTTTTGGTGCCGTTCATCTTCTTTGCGGCGGGGTTCCCGGCAGCCTTCGAATCCGGGGCAGGCAACCTTACTGCTGAGCAGGGCAACTTCTTCTCGAGCGTTGCCTTCTTCGAGCAGGGCGCGCCGTACATCGCGGCAGTTCTTGCCTACGCAATCGGCAACCAGACCATTGCCCAACGTCTGTTCGCGGTCCGCGAAGACCTGATCAAGCCCACCTTCATCACCGCAACCGTGGGATATGGCGCAACGGTCATCGGTGTCGGAATGCTGGGTGTTCTCGCTCTGTACCTCGGAATCGAGCCGATGGATGGTGACGTCAACAACCTGATTCCGCAGATGGCCGCGTCGTACCTGCCCGGAATTTTGCTGGCCGTCTTCTTTGTCATGATCATCGGCGCGCTGTCATCGACGGCAGACTCGGACCTTGCTGCGCTCTCGTCCATCGTGATGACCGACGTTTACGGCCAAGCCGTCGCAGGCAAGGCCAATGCGAACCCTCGACGGATGCTGCTCATCGGCCGAGTAACGATGATAGTTGCCACGGCGGCGGCTATCTCCTTGGCAAGTCTGCAACTGAGCATTCTTGATCTGTTGGTGTTCGTCGGCGCGCTGTGGGGCGCTTTGGTGTTCCCGGTTATCGCGAGCTTCTATTGGGGAAAGGTCACCAACAAAGCCTTCACTGTGTCGGTGCTGGTGGCGCTTGCTGCCTTCTTGCCCGTCCGATTCAGTTGGGTGCCGATGGATGGGATGTTCGGGATCTTCTCCGACATCGTTGCCGTTGTCGGTATCGGAGTGGTGCTGGGGCTCATGGTATTTGGATTCTTCGGTCTGAAGGCTGCGCAGATCGTCGGTGGCCTGGCGATCGTGCTGTCCGCACCGTTCGCAATCGGCTTCCTGCACGACTACCCAACGCTCAGCGGTTCTTTGGTGGCCTATGCCGTCAGTACCGTCGTGTGCTTTGCGATGTCCGTCAATCAGCGTGAGACGTTCGATTTCGAACTCATCAAGCAGCGGACGGGAGACTTCGACGATGACGAGCTTCCTGCCGTGGGAGCGTCCGGAAAGTAACTTTCGAGACAAGTGGAAGGGCTACGGATGAGTACTGCTCTACTGACCATTTACGTTCTGATCTGGCCGGCGTTGGTCTTGGTCGTGCTGGGAGTTATCAGCAAGGGATTCTTCAAGGACTGGGCAACTGCTCGCCGCAACGGTGAGGATCTGGTCTAACTCTTCACGCCGCCACCGACGGACTTCTTGTCGGTGGCGGCGATCATATTGCGTCGGAC